>SLFV01000420.1 GCA_007124075.1 Roseimaritima sp. | reverse complement strand
GGAGGTATCCATCATCATACACGGGCGCGTGAGCGATGCTGATCGCCCTGCCAATTCTCGGGAACCGTGGTGGATCAAGCTGATTGATGATTGCCTGGACGTTGTCGGTAGCCTGTTCGGCCGAAATGCTGCCCGCGGTCGCGGTGATTGCCAGAACCTCCAGCCGTGGATCGAAAAGTGCCATTGCCAACGCAACGGCATCATCAATCCCAGGGTCGCAGTCGATGATTACTTTGGTACGCATGTTCAAATTGTATCGACAAGCCGTGATAACTGTCCATATCCAGAGATTTCCCCCCTATGGTTGATTTGCGACAGGCGATTGCTCAGGTTAGGGCGGGTGATGACCTCTCCGCCACACAAACCAGCGAGCTGATCGATCAAATGCTGAGCGGTCAGACTGCTGATCAAGAGATTGCTGAGTTGCTTTTGGCGATGCGCACAAAGGGGGAAGCGGTCAGTGAATTGATCGGGGCGGCGCAAGCGATGCGGCGGCATATGACCCCCATCCCACACCGGTTCGAACGCTTGCTGGACACCTGTGGTACTGGTGGCAGCGGGTCGGGCACGTTCAACATTAGCACTGCAACAGCGATCGTGGTGGCCGCCGCTGGCGTTCCGGTGGCTAAGCACGGCAACCGAAAAGCGACCAGCCGAAGCGGCAGTGCGGATGTGCTGGTGGAATTAGGGGTGACGTTGGAAACCGACCCCGCAGCGGTAACGGAGATCTTGCAAGAAATCGGGCTATGCTTTTGCTTTGCCCCCAAACTGCATCCTTCCATGCGATACGTAATGGCGGTACGGCGACAGTTGGGCGTGCCGACTTTATTTAATCTGCTTGGTCCGCTGTGCAACCCGGCAGCAGCGACTCATCAATTACTGGGGGTCGGAAACGCCGTGGCACAGCAAAAAATCGCAGCCGCGATCCAGGCGTTATCCACGTCACGGACTCTGGTCGTGCATGGCAGCGACGGGCAGGACGAGGTCTCGCTGGCGGGACCAACCATGGTGATCGACGTGCGGCCACAGCAGTCAAGCCAGTACCAGTGGACGCCCGATTCGTTTGGGCTGCCAACGGTGACCTTGGACCAACTGCAAGCGGACGGTCCGCTGTCGAGCGCGGCGACCATCCGCGAAGTGCTAGCCGGGGCGTTGGGCCCAGCCAGGGAAATTGTGCTTGCCAACGCGGCCGCAGCACTGTGGCTAGTTGGTCAAGCCGCTGACGTGGAGGCCGCCGCGCGTTTGGCCGCAAATACGATCGACAGCGGGGCTGCAAAAGACAAACTAGCTCAACTGGCAACAGCTAGTCGGCGGTAAGTCGCAACGATCGGTGGTCCTGGAACCGTGACTTTCAGGGGCATCATTGCCATTGCCAAACCGACTGGTAATCACCGTTGCCCTCGAAGTATTCCAGCATTCGTAGGTAAAACGGATGATGCCCAAGCGTGGCGCTGTCACCGACAACCACAAGACGCCGCTTCGCCCGCGTGATGGCGACGTTGGTGCGACGAATATCACTTAGAAATCCAATTTCGCCACGGTCGTTGCAGCGTACCATGGAAAGGATCACCACCTCGTTTTCTTGGCCTTGGAATCCATCAACCGTGTCAATTCGAATACCCGGCTCGCCCACGAGGTCACGAATTAATCGCACTTGGGCGGCGTAGGGCGCTATCACAGCGATCTGATGCTTGCGGACTCCCACCGCCTTCAATCGGGCGATCAGTTTCGCCACAACCTCTGCCTCGCCGCGATTCAACTTGCTTTGGCCATTGGGTTCCATTTCTTCTTCCAATCCAGCCCCGGCCGTGTCAATGAATTCCAGGACGACGTTGGTCCAGGGCGCATCCCGGACATCGGGCAAATCACACAATCGACGCGAAGCAACCGTTGGGTCAGCGACCAAGCTGTTGTCGTAGAATTCTGCGGAGGAAAAACCCATGATTGTTTGATGCATTCGATATTGAACGGTCAGCCGCCGGAAAACCGTTTCTCCCTCGCGTTGGATTAATTGTTGCATCATCGATTCCCGCATCCCTCGTCGCGCCGCTTCGTCACTGAGGACCGTAGGGGGTAACTGACAATGATCACCGGCGAAAATTAGCTTCGGCGCGTGCAAGACCGCCTGCCAAACACCTGGCAACGTACACTGACATGCCTCGTCGATGACTGCCACATCGAAGGCTTGCCGGTGCAACAGCTCCTCGTCGATGGTCGTGGTGGAACAGATCACCGGAGCACTCTCAAGCAAGTACCGAATGACTCCGCGTTCCACACCACGAATTTGGTCGCGAAGTTGACCGATTTCCGCAAAGAGTTCCTGCCGACGCTGGCGGGCGTGATAGCCCCGTTTAACTCCCGCCACTTCTCGCAATCGACCTTCCAATTCTCGCCGCATGTTACGAACGACATTCGTAGCAGGATCGGCATCGACGCGTGCGTCCAAAGTGTGGCTTCGCAACGCCGCAAACACGCGGGCCGGGTGCCCAATCCGCAAGACCTCTGGGACAAGATCGATTAATTTTTCCATCAGGTTGTCAACCGCCGCATTGCTGGAGGCACAAGCCAATACACGTTGCCCTTGCCGGACGCACTGGTAGATCACTTCTGCTAACGTGGTTGTCTTGCCCGTTCCAGGGGGGCCATGCAACACCGCGACATCCTGGGCGGCAAGGGCAAATCGAACCGCATCTTGCTGCGATGCATTCAGCGCAGAACGTGCGTGGAACTCTGCCAATGGGTTCCAACGCAGCGGCAGACGCCCAAGCAGCCGGTCGCGCAACTTCGCCGTGGAGCCTTCCGCCAAACGCACTTGCCTCATCGCCCCCAGTTGCCGTCTTCGTGTCGATTCATCGGGAGACAAATCGATGCGAAACCGGTCACCTGCTGGCCACGCTTGCGTGGCAATCTGAAGACGTGACGGGTCACGCCCACTGACCACGCCGGAGATTCCTTTATCGGCGGGATCGTCATCGTTGGAAATGATCACCGGTGAACCGACTTTCAACCGCGTCATCGGTAGCGAAGCCGAATTTGCTTTGGCAAAATCCAGTAACAATCTCCCCGCAAGCCCCGTTTGATGGCCGACCAACTGCAACTCAATCAAGGTTTCGCCAGTCCTTTCTACCTCCCGGCGCG
>SLFV01000383.1 GCA_007124075.1 Roseimaritima sp. | reverse complement strand
TCTCATCGAGAATGGGAATGTCGGCCAACATCGCAAGTCGGCGAGCGGCGGCGTCAGCGTCGCCCCTGGCAGCCTCCGCCAGGACAAGTTGGGAGGCCACCACTACGTATTTCGGCCGTTGCTCCATCATCCAGCATCGTGCTTGATCCTGCATTATGGCTGTCGCCGGGCCAGAAGACGGGCGAGCCGTTGCGTGGCTGACGATCGAGGTCTCGATGTAAACAGTATCCACCTCTGCAATTTGCAGAGCTGCCCGTCCAGCCGCCGAAGATCCCGACGAAAAACTGGGCCGAGCGATTGATTTTGCCGTTCTGGGCTGGGCGATTATTCGACACGATTTTGAGCCGTCAAAACCGGGTGTTTTTTCGAGAGCTAAGCACCGTTCGAGAAATAACTGTCCAATGTCCCCTCGCCCCTCGTGGGAGAGGGCAGGGTGAGGGGGCAGAAAGTGCGTCAGTTATTTCTCGAACGGTGCTAAGACGGGCGTTGTTTGCGGCTGACTTCGGAACTTCCGAAGTGGGGCGGGTTCGATCCCCCGGTTGGTCATGGGTGTACTGTCATCCGACCCGAAAACTGCCCCCAAACGTTGCCCCGGTGTTGCGCCGAGAGATTTTTCTCGAACTTCAACAAAAAACCGTTGACGTAAGTGCTTCTACGTCAACGGCTTATGAATGTGCCCCCATCTGGACTTGAACCAGAAACCCTCTGATTAAGAGTCAGATGCTCTGCCAATTGAGCTATAGGGGCGTCTCTTTCGTCGGCCCCTAGTCTACCAGAACTGGATCGGTGGGCAAGCCCAGCCTGAGATCGGTTCGGAAAGTTTGACCGCCCCGATGACCCAGCGAGGGTGGATCAGTCCCACCACCAGATGGAAGGGTCGATCTGACGGATGGCGATTTGCTCGCGCATGGCCGGCACGGTTCCCTCGTCGTCTGGCAGCAAGGCACCGTCTGACAGGGCCAGCGCGGGTTCGATCTGGACGCCGCCGCCGATGGGCGTCATCAGCGTGTTGCCTCGCCATACGACATTCACGGCCGATTCGACCGTCTTGGGTTCCGGATAGGTTTCCACCGGGAACTGTTCCTCGCAGCCGAATACTCCCATCTCCCAACCGATCCGTCCATAGTAATCTTGTCGCTGGATGAAGGCGGCGGCGATGGTCATGTCGATCAGATTGCGCAACTGGGCGTAGACCGGTTCGCGGGCTGACAGATCGGCATAGTTCCGTGTGAAGGCTTGGGTGAAGGCTTGGCTGGCCATGTCCACCCGTCCAGAGGTCACCCGCTCGCCTGCGGCTTGGACCAGTTGATGCTCGCCGACCAATTGGACACCGTTGCCCTCGAAGGCCACGGCCAATTCGTCTTCGGATACGCGGAGGCATTCGTAATTGGGCGTAAAGTACCAGCGTTGCAAGGCGTTTCGCCCCACGTCGCGCGGGTTGGCTCGGGAAACGTAACTAGGGATCCGAACCGGAGGTTCTTCCAGTCCGATGCCGATCAGCTTCATGCGATAGTCAGCTTCGACCATCACCTGAGCGAAATGGGTGCGTGGTGAGATCCCTTCGATCCGCACATTTTGCTGGCCCAAGCTTTCCTTTAACCCGTTTGCGATACGGTTGGCGTCGCCTGGGGTGATGCGTCCCGAGATATTGACCAGAAACTGCTGCATCCGCTGCAGTCCTTCCGGCGTGGGATCGATCGAACACACCACAGCCGGTGTGGCTCGCTCGCCCGGCGGGAAGGCTCGTAACGCCACCACCAGATCCTGCAATTCCAACACGGCTCGCCCCGTATGCATCCCCACAATTCGACCTGTCACATTGGGCGCGAACCCCTCCGCAGGCCCGGCGATCACCAAATCGCCCGTCTCGGGGTACAGAAACACGTGCTGGATCCGGGTCATCCCGGCCAGGTACCGCATTTCGTCCGGCATACCTTGACCGGTCGCCAGATGCTCAGCCGCAGCGGCTTCCAGCCGATTCAACGAAACCTTCCGCATCTTGCTGGGCCGCAACAGATCGGGAGCCAACGTGGCTCGAGCCGCTTCCAGACGTTGCCGAGTCAACATCCCGTTCGGGTCGTAGAAGACTCGTGTCCTGAGAACGCCGTCCGCATCGACCACGACCCCGTTACCCTGCTGGGCACGGGCGGAGGTCACCACCAGACAAGCTACCGCTGCAAAACACAGCCCAGAAATCCGTACTTGTCGCCAAGCCATTTGCTTACCCCATTTTTCGAAGCGTCTAAAAAGCCTTGCCCCATCGATGCCTGCTGGATGCCGTGTCGCGGCGGCGAAAGCCCACCCCTGACGGAATCATCTTCCGCGCGCAGGCAGCACCGCCCAAGACCTACTCTAGTCTATTATGCGATATTAATTGGAGAAGATGGACAAAACAAGTAAGAAGAAATGACACTTCTTCGGACAAGATTTCCGAAAAAGCAGCCCAGTAATTGCGCTAAGTTGTTTTCTGCGTTGATCTTACGTGACATCACCGGCCCCATCCACCCCTCCACATCCCAAAACGCCCCGGCAAAAGAAAGTAAAGAAGCAACAAAAATTTTTTGCGTTTTCACGGCGTTTTCACCGCACCCTGAGGACTTGCTGAAGGAGCCCCACTCCCGCTGCCAATGCGTCAAGCAGCCTTGGGCTTCGTTCCCTGGAAGAGGCCGTCGATCGTCTTCTTCGGCCGAAAGTCATCGCAACACCAGTTACTTCGGGGGGAGTTAGTGCACATGTGCTATGGTAGCACCATTCACTAGGATTGCCCGAAAAATGCCTGTCCTTTTCCAATTGCCGAAGAAGATTGGCAGTCGGATCACGCGGATGACGATCCGCAGGAAAACCTGGCTGAGGCAGAAGAACAGGAGATCGGATCCCCAATCGATAATATGGTTGACCGTGGTGGGGATCGAGTTGGACCTGATCGCCCTGGCGACATCGCCGGAGATGACTGCAAGCTCGCGATCGAGGTGAAGGCTAGAATCACGCCCCGGACGGCCATCTCCGTCTGCGAACAGGTGCCTTGCGACTGCAGCATTAGAAAAATGCCTGTCCTTTCTTTTTCTTGTTCCTGCGGTGGCCGGGGGCGGATGGTGGCAAGCGGTGTGTCTCGAAACTGTGTACAATCGATGGCGATCGGCCTGGTTTTTTGTTTCGAGTAG
>SLFV01000113.1 GCA_007124075.1 Roseimaritima sp. | reverse complement strand
TGCCAGCGGGATCACCGGGGCCGAGGTGACGGTTTCGACGATCGAGATTCCGGCCCTGAATCTTGATGGCAGCGTGAACTCGAACGCGATCCCTTTCAATTTGGATTTAGTCAGCCGAGCCTTCAACAATCAACCGTTCTACAACCTGTTTACTTCGGGGTCGTTCGGCTCCGATGGATTTGACGACGTAGGGGGGTTGGGGGCGGTTCTTCCCGACGGAATTCCCAATTTCGACCCCCTGACGACCTTTGACGCATTCCGCATCCCGATGCGTTTTCGTCAAGAGGTAAGTGACTTTGTGATTCAGGTTGGTCCCCCCAACTCGTTTCCTCCCAGCATCGACGATGCGGAGATCCTGCTGTATCCGGGTGACCCAGACGATCGATTGACGGCGCAAGACATCCGCATTCAGTTGGAGGATGACCCAGCGATTCCTGGGGATAATCGCTTCGGTTTGGTTGTTTTTAATGTTTCAGAAGGCTTGGTCGCCGGTACGGGTACGATGACCCTGAACGAGGACTTGGATCCGCCGGGCGGAAATACGCTGAACCTGCTGCCGCTGGTGTCAGACATTAATAATACGGGGCAGCCGATTTCGATCACGGCGCTCACCCAGCCCACTCATGGTTCGGTTTCCTTAGCGGGTTCGGTCGCAACCTATATCCCGGATCCTGACTATTTTGGCCCGGATTCGTTCACGTACACGGCGACCATGGGGCAGGTCACTGCGACCGGAACCGTGAATGTTACGGTCGTTCCGGTAAACGATCCCCCTAACGCGCGGCCTGTTTCCATCGAGGCGACTCGGGGTGTGGAACGGACCATCCAGCCTGCAGAATTACTGTTTAATGACGACGCTGGACCTCCCAATGAGGACCAAACCCTGACGATTGTGTCGGTCACCGGTCCCCATGCGGTTTTGAACGCCGACCAGACGATTACTTACATTGCGCCAGCTGCTCCCGCAATGACCGACACGTTCACCTACACGATCGCGGACTCCGACGGTGCGACTGCGTCGACAGAGGTGACGGTTGCGATTAGTGATTTGCCGGTCGCTCCCACGTCCAACAACTTCACACTGACCGGCATCGAAGGGGAACCGCTGAATTTCAGTAACGCGGATCTTTTGGCGAACGTTACGGGAACACCACCCATCACAATCATCACTGTTTCTGAGGCCTCCGAGGGGACATTGGTGGATAATGGCGACGGGACCTATACCTACAACGCTGCGGATCCCAATCTCTTTGGCAACGTGGCCACATTCACGTACACCGCTGAAAATGACCAGGGCGACAGCACTGCGACGGTGACGATCAACCTGACGGCGGTCAATGATCCGCCCCGAGCGCGTGATGATGCATTCACGCTGGATGAATTATCTGGCCCAATTGGGTTGGACGTGCTGGAGAACGATGATCCTGGACCATTGGAGGACGAAATCGACTCAATCACGATCACCGGATTGGATACTGCCGGAACGATTGGTACGGTTTCAATTGCGGAAGACGGGTTGTCTGTAATCTACGACCCAGGACTTGCGGAACCTGGCACGGATTCGTTCCGTTACACAATCACTGACGAAGGCGGTTTGACGGCTTCGGCCACAGTCACGATCACCATTTTGGAAGGTGTTCGTCCGCGGGCGGTTAACGATGAGACAGTCGCCCAGGAATCGATCGAACAGCAAGTTGTTGGAATCGACGTCTTGGGCAACGACCGACCGACTGCGGGCCAGCAAATTCAGTTAGTCGGAATCGTGGATATCATCCAGACGGCGCCAGGGGTGGAAATTACGATCAACGACAACGGCACGCCCGAGGATCGTACAGATGATTTCTTGGAGGTCACTTTGCCGCCATTTTTCAACGGCGACGTGATCTTTACCTATCGTGTTGAAGATTCCACGGGTACGGTGCCTAGCGAACAAGCAGCAACCGGGACCGTAACCCTGACGGTCGATCCGATCAATCGTCCGCCCATCTTTGGCCCTGATCCAGCTCGTGAAACAACCAGCAACATTCCACTGGATATTTCAGTTGCGGAATTGCTCGAAAACGACAGTCCGGGCGTCGGGGAAGAGGATTCGCAGGAGGTGTTCATTTCTGCAGTCCAGGAGACAACCCGGGAAGGCGGAACTGCGGTACTGGACAACGGAATGATCCGCTACACCCCCCCGCTGAATTTTCGGGGCACCGATGTCATCGACTACACGATCAGCGACGACGGTGATCCGGTGCAAACGGCCGCCGCAAATCTGACGATCAACGTGGTCAACATTCCGCCGACTGCGGGTGCAGACAATGTCGTCGCATTTGTGAACATTCCGGCAACCTACCCCGCCTCGTTGTTGCTGGCCAATGACGACGCGGGAGAACCGGAGCAGACCCTAACGATCGTCTCGGCCAGCGCCGTAATGGGCACGCGTGGTCAGGTGACCCTGCTGGACGATGGCAGTGTACGGTTTGTGCCTGAGCCCGATTTTATCGGAGAGACTTCGTTTCAGTACACGATCAGTGATGGGATCGACACAACGGTTGGCACGGTCAACGTCAATGTGCAGGAATTCCAGCCCAGCGTGATCCGCGGGTCGGTCTTTTTTGATGACATTCACAGTCTTTCCAACCCGGTTCGCAATGGTATTCAGGACCCCGGGGAGCGTGGTGTTAGCGGTATCCGTGTGACACTGACCAGTCCAGCGGACGACAACGCTTCGGGCGTGGATATTGAGATCACTGATTTCACTCGAGCATCGGGAGAATTCCGCTTTGAAGAGGTGCCTCCTGGACGATTTGTGGTTCAGATGCATCCTTCAGTCGGTCTGATCGACGGCCCTGATACGCCTGGCACGTTGGGTGATTTGGATGACATCGAAAATCAATTCACCATTGAAATCGCGCAGCCTGGCGGAGCAGACGCGGCGGACTATCATTTCTCAATCATCAGTATGCGTGATGGACTGGGAAGTGTAGCCGATCTGCTATCATCCAGCTTTTTGCGTAGCAATCCGGGGACCGCCAGCAGTTCGGATGATGGCCTGCGAGGCGGGATGGCGGTTTTAGACGCGTATGGCGTGATGGACTTTGTTCGCATCGACGATGGTTTTGAGGGTGTAGAATATGCGATTATCACCCTAAATGATTCTCGCGACGCTGCATTGTTGACCGTCATCGACGAAATGGGGGACGTCAGCTACGCCAGACTGTCGCAATCGCAATTCGTTTTGGTCCCCGACAGGGATGGTCGCACCGGAGTTCGCTTTTTCGGCGGCAGGGATAGTTTGGACTTCGTCAACAACTCCAGTGGATTGCTGGAGCAGGAGTTTGGTTACCATGCGATCGTCGATGAGTTGCTTTCCCGGTTGGAACGTCAGTAGGTCTGTCGCGGGGGTTAACCCAGCAGGGAGGGTTATCGCGACGTGTCTAACAACGTCCACGTAATTCGTTTGCGCGGTCCCTGGTGGTGGGCCGCATCGGTTGCTGACGGCTCTTCCGTTCCTGTCCGTATCAATTTCGGTGCAACGGCGGCGGAAATTTGTCAGTCCGATGTTTGGTTCGGCAGGAACTTCAATACTCCATCGGGACTTTCCCGGTTCACGAAGGTGCATCTGGTCATTGACCAGGTCGAATGCCTGCGAGCGGTAGAGATCGATGGTGCAGAGATTTGGTCAGCGGAATCCGGCGGCGGCCCTGCGCACGCCGTCCACTCTCGCGACACACCGAATCCCGATGCTTGCGGGCCGTCACCACCCCGGCTGCGGCTTGATCTTTCCCAAATCTTCCGCGATTCGAAAAGCCTGCAAGCACATGCACTGCGGCTGCATGTTCAATACCCCGCACCGCAGCACCCCCGGCTGACAGGCAGCGTCGCCTTGGAAATCGAGGAAACGGGTAACCTGCCGCAGTAAACCGGCCAAGCGAACCCAAAGACACCTATTTCCCGCTCATTGCTAAATCAGTTCCGGAATCGGTTTCCCATGATCGACAATTGGTGTGGGCCGCCCACTGAGGTCTTCAATGAACACGTTGGATGAATCGATTCCCAAATGATGGTAAATCGTCGCCAGGAAATCCCCTGGTCCACAACGACGTTCCACAGCATCTTCGCCCAATTTATCCGTCGCACCAACAACCTGTCCAACGCGAATGCCACCCCCCGACCAGATATTGGAAAAGCCACGGACCCAGTGGTCGCGCCCTGGCTGTTTGGTTCCCGCCGGAGCGCTTCCATCGCCAGCGCCGGTGCTGGGTTGGTAGGATATTTTGGGGGTCCGTCCAAACTCACCCGTGACGCAAACCAAAATTCGTTCGTCCAATCCACGCTGGTAGATATCCTCGATCAACGCAGTGACGGCTTGATCGTACGCGGCAGCTCGAAACCGCAGCGCCTCGAAGACATTATGATTCACCGCATGGTCGTCCCAATTGCGGACGCGACCACACAGCTTTCCATTAAGACTGGTTGTGATGATGTCTACACCGGCTTCCGCAAGGCGTCGCGCCATCAGCAATTGCTGCCCCCAGCTATTGCGACCGTAACGATCGCGTGTGGCGTTATCCTCCAAGGAAAGGTCAAACGCTCGTTTCGTGGAGGGATCGGTCAGTAGGGCTAACGCCTGCGATTCAAATTGGTCCAACGCCCCTAACTCATTGGCGCTATCAAAAGCGCGGTCCATCGTGTCCAATCGCTCGCGAAGCTGGACCTTACGTTGAATCCGGCCGATCTCGCCAACATCGGTCAGCCCGATATTGGGGACGACAAAGTTGGGGTCGCTGGGGTCGCCAGAGATACTGAACGGCGAATAAGCATCCCCTAGGTAGGCAGGACCGTTATATTCGGTTGGCGGATTGATGCCGATGTACCCGGGCAAGGTTCTGGGCACCCCCGCAGCTCGCTGGCTTAGCAGATAGTGTGCGATCGACATCCAATCAGGGTACTTGGGGGCAGGTTTGTCGCGTGTGTCAGGATCGCCACTTAGCAGTTGCATCGTGCCGGCCGGATGCCCCGGCGCCAATTGATACATCGATCGCAAGACCACCATTTTGTCGGCGATGGCGGCTTGTCGCGGAATCAACTCGGTAAACGAATACCCTGGAATTTTTGTCGCGATCTGTGCAAATGGACCGCGGTACTCACTGCTGGCCAACGGCTTGGGGTCATACGTATCGATATGCGAACAACCACCCGGTTGCCAGACCAGGATCACCGCTTTGCCCGACCGACTGGGCACCGATTGTCCCACTTCCGTTTCACTGGCCGCTGCCCGCAGCCGCAGCAATCCCGGCAAGGTCAGGCCGGCACCAGCCAAACCAAATTTCATGAATGCTCGCCGACCTGTAAAAACGGTGGCTTGCGGACCAGGGCAGGAACGTGACGAACGGTTCATGGATTCGGCTCCGCGGGGACAACTTCCAAAACGATCGGCTCAGTAACCACAATATCTGCAATATCCTTAGGCTGCGAGCGAGTTGTGGCGGACTGCACTTGCTGCTGTGCCGCTTTGACGGCGGCTTCGGCGTCTTGAATGAGCGTCTGCAACTCGGCTCGTTCCGAGGCGGCATTTCCATCCGCAGTTGTTTCGTCCCATTCCTGCAACTGTTGCTTCAGATCCGCGACGCGTTGTTGCGCCGCCTGTTGGGCCGTGGTGGCCAGCGCGACCGCTGCGGGATAGTCGGTATATTTCGCGACCGCCGCGCCATAGAAAGCCAGCAGATGCCGCCCGGGGGCGACGTTTAGCCGTTCTAGATTCAACTGAACCTCGGCATGATCCTCCTGGAAAGGAATATCAAACCGTGGATTGGCGGTAAATCCACTACCCAACGTATGCAGCGTTAACACCGATCCGGAGTACTCGCATCGACGTTCGATCCGCAGCGGAATCGTAACGGTGGATCCCGCCGTGGCGGTGATCACGGATGGTTCTTCCGCATCTGCGGAAACGCCGATGGTAATCGGGCTGGGCTCACTGGCGGTCACCGACAACGGGATTCGTTGCGACAGACGCGCTCTCGGGAATTCCCGCCAATGATCGCGAACGGGCCACTCCATCGAAGCCATTTGCACAGGACGGACCAGCGTCCCATTGTCGGTTTCCGCGGAACCAAACAGCGCGACGAACGACAGGCTTGGGGGCGCCCCTGCAGCGACCGTCAACAGCATGGTCCCGGCGGTTTGCCCTGCTGGAATATCAATTGCACTTGCAGTGACACCGGTGGGCAGACCACCGACGTCTAGCTGGATCGGTAAATCAAACCCGTCGCGACGGAATACGCCGATTTCGATCGCAAGCGTGGTGCCGGGACGTAATGCCAAAGGCTTTGACAGCGCGTTGCGGTCACCGTTACGGAGCGCCATGTGTTTCACCCAGCCGGTCAATGCAAAATCTGGCATGGCGGGACGAATCATCAACTGATAAACGCTCTGCGGATCGTCGCGCGTGCCGCCAAACAAATCATTTAGCTGCAAACGATAGATTCCGTCAGCCGGGATATCCAACCGTCCCAGCAGATCGGTTGAACCGCCGTTGTAAGGCGGTCCGTCGTAGGCGTAATGATTGGTCGAAACCTTGATGGGCGGCGGTATGTCCTTTAGTTCCAGCATATCACCCCAAGTCACTTCTCCATCGTCACCGTCCAGCCTTTGCTGTACAAACGCCGCTACCGCAGTGGGCGCGCCCAACCGCTGGGACGCGATTTCGATCCACCATTGCTGGCCCGCTAGCGCGCTGAATTGGAAGCAGTCGACATCGGCCGCCGGATAAAACGAACCGCTAATTTGGCAGGGCAACTCAATCGGCTGGGGTTGGCTAGGATCGTTCGGTTCCTGTTCCGACTCAGAAAGGCGGGGACGAAAGTCAGCCGGAGGCCACGAGTACTGGTGGACTTCTCGAGTGGTGGCAAACGAATGCGGCGCAGAATCAGCATCCAAGGCTTGCACGGTCAACCGATAAAAAAACTCGGGGCCCCCCTGATAAGTCATCTCGTGAACCTTCAGGATGAACTCCTCGGCTTGCGGAGCAACAAAATCCAAACCGTTGCCAATCCGATCGCTGGCCAGCACCCGACCGTCGGCGGAGGTCAAAATCAGCACCGGATCGGCTTTGGAATCGATTCCACGACTGACACAATCCACTCGTAAACGCTGCCCGGCGAGGGCGGGAAAGCGATAATGCTGGATACCCCGGGTGATCATCTGGGCGTTGATCGTCGTATCCAGCGGGATCGTCATCGCTTGGTCCGCGCTACTGCTGACGGTCGTCTGCGTGATCTCCGGTAACGCACCAATTGAAAAAACGCGGGAGGAGGATACGCCCAACCTCGCGATCGCGTACGCTTCCACCAATCCCGGCGCCACATCCTCGGGTACCGTGATCGCATACCGCACTGCCGCGCCGGGTAAGTCTCGGTTTTCGATTCGTTCGGCGGTGATCCGCGAGTCCGAAAAAATCAGCTCGGATATCTCGTCCAAGTTCTCGCCACTGACCAAGACTTCGACCGTCGTGCCCGCTTGGCAACCCGCCGGAAACAGATTCAGCAACCGAGGTGCGGGCAAACAGACCGATTGTGCGAGGCTTGGGACCACTAGCCAGGGAACGATCAACAATGCTGCAAGAAGCGTTTTCATTGGGGCGGAGTCGGGGGGGGTGCGCATGGCTGTCACAGAGATGAAAGCGGAAAACGTTTGCGGTTCGTCGGCGAACACGACTCGGAACGTCGTGCGACGACAACGTTTCAATGGTTAAACAGAAACTCTTTCGTGTTGATTATCGCCCACA
Organism: Roseimaritima sp.; assembly: GCA_007124075.1. Classification (GTDB taxonomy): domain Bacteria; phylum Planctomycetota; class Planctomycetia; order Pirellulales; family Pirellulaceae; genus Roseimaritima. Next base: position 4,038 of record SLFV01000113.1, on the reverse strand, counting down.
AGAGGTCTTCAAAATCGGTTTTCGTTGCGGTCGGCTGAGTCATGAACGCCTCGGCCGCGTCCCGTTCCTCGCTTTGAACCGATCGGCAAAACGCAGTTTCGTAGATTCGTTCGATGCGATCCGCAAGTGATTCTTGAGCATTGGCCAACTGCTCCGCCAAACCTCCCCGCGCGGCCAGTTTGGTCTTCAGGTCGGCAGCGTTTAGCAGGTGCAGGCTTTGCGCTAGATTGCCGGTCTGCACGCGTTCACACTCACAAACGCTGGAATTATCGGGTCGTCCGAAAACTTTCAAAAACGCAACCGACCGATTATAGCTATTGTCTGGCAGCGAGATCGCACGTGTCCCGACAGGCAAATTGGAAAAACTGGTTTGCGTCACTAACAGTTGATCGATCGCATCCAGCAGCACTTCTGCTGTCAAACGACGTGGGTAGAACCGCGAAAAATTTTGCGTATCCACCCGATTATGGGAATTGGGCTCGGAGCTTAATTGATAGGCATCTGATAACACCAGAGTGCGGACTAACCCCCGCAAATCAAACCCGCTGGCGATAAATTGCGACGCCAACGCTTGCAACAATTCCGGGTTACTGGGCGGATTGGTGTCCCGGATGTCGTCCTCCGGTTCAATCAAACCAACATGGAAAAAGTGCTTCCAGTAACGATTGACCAACGCAGGTGCGAAGTACGGATTGTCAGGGGTACGCATCCAATCGGCTAGACGCAACCGGGGGTCTTCGCTGGGATCGATTTCGCCCAGACCGGTCCCCAACGCCCGCGGACGCAGCGTCTGGCCGCTACGCACGTTGGTCGCTTCGGCTACACCACGTTGGTGAAAAATCATATCCTCGTTGCGAACCCCGGTCGGTTTACGTCCGACCTGCGAAAAACACGCAACCAGCGCGTAATAGTCGTCTTGGCTCCAACGTTCAAACGGATGATGATGGCACTGGGCACACTGCAGACGTACTCCTAGGAATAGTTGTGACAAGTCTTCTATCTGTTGTTTGGGGTCGGTTACTCGCTTGTACCAAGCCACCGGCGGATTGCTCCGCACGGTTCCGGTCGCCGCCAACAACTGCTTGACGATTTGATCGTACCCTGTACCAGCCTGCAAATGGTCACGGACCCATGCGTGAAACGCAAAATTCGCCGCCAAGTCGTTGGAGTTGTCGCGGCGATTCTTCAGCAGTCCGGTCCATTTGTTGGCAAAGTACTCCGCATAATCCGGGTCCAACAGCAAGGCATCGACCAACATTATGCGACGTTGCTGGTCCGGTGCGGCCCAATAACGTTGCCGCTCGGTTTCGGTAGGCAGACGCCCAACCATATCGATGGTCGCGCGACGGAGGAACGTTGCATCATCGCACCGTACCGAAGGTGGAATGCCTAACCTTGCAAGGTTGGCAAACACATGTTGATCCACAACGTTTTCGCCCGGAACCAGATTCGTTAGTTCAGGCCCCAGCGGAACGGAGGGGCGGAACACCGGAATCCGGCCTTGATACCGAACCATGATCGCGGCGCTGCCGGGCATCTCGGCCGCGGTCACCACGCCTGTATCGCTGACCGTGGCAATCGCAGGATTGTTCGATTCGTACAACGCCAGTGCCGTCACGTCGCGCGTGCCACCATCACTGTAGATAGCGATCACGGTCAGTTGCTGCGACTGGCCCGGTTGCATTCGCTGCAATTCCGGTTGCACCAGGACGTCAACCAGTTCCGAGGAAATCGTTGACGGTTCGTCCGATTGCCCTGAACGCAAACCAACTCGCGGCAAGGCTCCCCCTCGAATCCACTCCGCCAACAACTGGTACTCGGGCGAACCCACCCCAATCCGCACGCCACCGGTATGCGGGACGCCACCGGTTGCTTTCCGCAATAACAAACTCTCCTCCGGCGCGGCAGGGAAGATCCGTCGCCCACGTGCTTGGCTGACGATCCGATCGAAATCAAGATCCGGCTCAAACCCCAAAAGGCTCAGCTCAAAACCATTCTGCCCGCCGCCTGCTTTGGCGTGACATGCACCAGCATTGCAGCCTGCCTTGGTCAGAATCGGGATCACATCGTTGGTAAAATCGATCACACCCGTATCTTCGATCGCGGCATACCAGGGTGGCGCAACCGAATTTGTCAAATCCCCCGCTACGACGAAACTGAAACACCATGTTGCGACTGCAACGGGAGGGAAGAACAGCCTGGACTTGGCAATCCGTGGGCGGCAGCTAGCCGTCCAGCGCCGGAACACTAAACTGCGGGCGGGCGAGTGCAGCAACATGAAAACGAAACCGGCTGGGGAATCGGTCGCGGAGGGAGAGCCAAGATGATAAGCGATCGGCCGTCGCAACGCAACTATAAATCGCGGGACGCATGCCTCCGGCTGCCCAGTGCTTCCGGTGCGATGCCCATGGATCATCATCCCGATGCCCAGACAATACGCCCAGACAATACGCCCCTCCCAGTGAACGTGCACGGCCGGTTCGTCCACCCCGTCTTCGCTGTCGCAACCTTCCGGATCGGGCATGCTGTTACGACTGCTGCAAACCGAACAGCCTTTGGGAATCCTCTTTGAAACAACCGCTGAATCGTGTCCCTGACGGATTCGACCAACCTACATTGCAATGGCATGGGTCGCGGAAATAGTCTCATTTTGAAATGCGAAACGGGGAAAAACGGACATGATCGAGTTTATCGTTGCGTTGGCTTGTGGCATGGGAGGTTTATTCGCGGGATTTCTGATGAGCCGACATCTACCGACGGCGCAATCTAACGAAGAGTTGGGCTGCCAGAAGGGCAATGCACCGCAGGATGTCACAACAACACTTGATCGACAGGACGCGGAGCAACTAAAGACGCTGACCGAGCAATTGCGCCGCTTGGCGGCTACCGTTGTCGCCGACGTCAGCGAACACCAGGCAGTCGTCACCAAAGCCAATGACACGCTGGCAGATTGTAACGACCCGCCGTCCGCCGATTGTATCATTTCCACGGTTTCCGAGTTAATCAATGCCAATCAATCAATGCAGAAAAAACTTGAAATCGCAAAAACGCGGATTCGCGAACAGGCTGCCCAGCTTCAGACCGCAGAAGAAATTGCGACGACCGACGCCTTGACGCAGCTGAAAAATCGTCGCGCGTTGGACGATTTTCTGGCAAGTTGCCAATTGCAACGCCCTACGACACCCAGCACCCTGGCACTGCTGGATGTTGACCACTTCAAGAAATTTAATGACACGCATGGGCACTTAGTAGGTGACCAGGTTTTGCGGATGGTCAGCGAGATGCTGCGGAGTCGGTTTCCAGAAGATGCATTTGTCGCGCGTTATGGTGGTGAAGAATTTGCGGTCGTCTTCTCGCGTCAACCCGCACAGTCCGTCACGGAGCTTGTAGAACAGGTGCGGGTGTTCGTTTCGCAACAACCGATTGATGTGGATGGAAAACTGCTTCAAGTTACCAGTTCGGCCGGTGTCGCAGAATTGTTGGAATCAGAATCCGTGGCGGAGTGGATCGAACGCGCGGACCGTGGTTTGTACAAATCCAAGGCAGCCGGGCGTAACTGTTGCCATCTCATGAATGGAAACGCTCCCGTGCGGGTGACTGCGGTCGTGGAACAGCAAGCAATTGCGTCGGAGCAACCCACCGATGCAGCAACAATCCCGTCGAAAACCACCAAGGAGTGTGCGGCAGTCAGCACCGCACGGTTCGAATTATCTTCCAAAGCAGCAGGCCCTGCGTCCTCCACAAGCGAAAGCCAGCAACGAACACAGCGGACGCGTCCTTCCAGCGGCGACGTCTTCAGCAGCGAGCCAGGTTTGCCAGCCGAAAATGCGATGCGGGAAATGTACAATCGCTTGGCCGAACGGCTTAGCACCGCCAGTGTGGAACTGTATGTCTTGGTCGTCCGCCGTGATCAAAACGATCAGACCGCCGCTGCGGACGCTAGTATCCTGCGAGTCGTCCGGGCTTCGATGCGATCGCTAGACAACCTGGGATGCCTGGACTGTGGCGACTTGTTGATTTGCATGCCCAGCGCAAACG
>SLFV01000188.1 GCA_007124075.1 Roseimaritima sp. | reverse complement strand
TCGGCTGCCCGAAAGCGCTCGCCAGAAAAGCTCGATATCGATGGACGTTGCCGCGGTCAATCCTTCCAGTCGCCATCGTGTTCAGGGAACGGCCGACAGTATCGATCGATTCGTCAACCAGGTATTGGCAGCGAAAGGCAAGGTTCCCAATGCGCTTGCCAGCGATGAGGTGTTTGTTCGACGTGTTTACTTGGATGTTGCGGGGCGCATCCCCACGTTCCACGAAGCACGCGGATTCTTGGAATCCAAAGCGCCGGACAAACGCGTGCAGTTGATTGACGATCTGCTGGAGCAGCCCGACTATGTGTTGAACCTTTACAACATGTGGGCCGACATCTTGCGTCTGACCGAGCGTCCAGATAACAACATGATTGCGGATCCTTATCTGGAGTACGTCAAGGATTCTATTCGCACCAATAAGCCTTACGACCAGTGGGTTTATGAAATGCTGACCGCTGACGGCAAGCTGTGGGACAACCCTGCAGTTGGTTTTCAGCTCCGCGATCATGGCCAACCCTTGCCCTATGTTGATAACACGGTGCGAGTTTTCTTGGGGACCCAGATTGGCTGCGCCCAGTGCCATGACCATCCGTTTGATGTCTGGACTCAGTTGGACTTTTATCGCCTCGCAGCCTTCACTGCTGGCGTGAGAACACGTATGGATCGCAGCGATCCCGAGTTCAAATCAGGCAACCGCGCTTCGCAGTTAATCAGCGAAGCGAGGAAAAAGTACCCTAACGGACGGGTGCCGGGGGAGTATCAACGCTTGGTGCGGGCCAACACGTACCGTGTCAAAGAAGTCGAGCAGAAACTGAAATTACCGCACGATTATGCCTACAGTAATGCGAAGCCCAATCAATTGGTTCAACCGGCGGTCCTGTGGGGAGAAATACCCGAAAACGCTTCCAGCAGTTCACCCCGCCAGCAGTTCGCGGCCTGGGTGACGTCGGCGGACAACAAGCTCTTTAGTAAGACGGTCGCCAACCGCTACTGGAGGCGATTTTTCGGCGTTGGCTTGGTGGAGCCAGTCGATGATTTTAGTGACGAAAACACTTGCTCCAACGATGAACTGTTGGAATTTTTGGCGAAGGAAATGGTGCGTTTGAACTTTGATCAAAAAGAATTCATTCGTTCCATTTTATATTCGCAGTCCTACCAACGTGAAGCATCTGCCTTCGATACCTCCAGCGGGGAATTGTACTATTTTCCCGGCCCTCTGCTGCGACGGATGAGTGCGGAGCAGGTGTGGGATTCGATCCTGACATTAACGGTGTATAACCCACTTCCTTTCCAGCGACCGGCTGCGGGCGACATGCGTTCGATCGTGGACTTGGATTTGGGGACCGCAACGATGCAGGATGTCGAACGCCACGCGGCTCGCTTTAAAGAAACCTACGACAGCTATCGGTACAAACGGTCGCTGAATAAGCATGCCTATAAGGGCAACGTCTTATGTCGCGCTTCGGAATTGCCGACGCCGTTGCCGCCGGATCACTTTCTGCGGCAGTTTGGGCAAGGTGATCGCGAAACGATCAGTGCGGGGCAGACCGAGGCGACGGTGCCGCAGATTTTGACGATGTTCAATGGTCCCATCACCCATGTGATGCTGGAAACCGGTTCGGTGCTTTACGATCAAGTGATTGGTTCGGCGACTCCCAGGGAGGCGATCGACTCGGTCTTTATCAGTGTGCTCGGTCGCCTGCCGACGCCTCAAGATCGTGTGGAAGCGGTACGTGAATTCGCGGCTGCGGAAAGTCGTGGTCTCGGATTCGGAAATTTGATTTGGGCACTGCTAAACACTCGCGAATTTTTGTTCGTGCAGTAAAGGTTACCTCACCAAAGAAGGGGGCTTTAAATGAAAATGCAGTTGAGCATGCTCCGCAACGCCGATCGTCGTCAGTTTATGGCTACGGTGGCGAAGGGGCTGTTGGGCGTTACGTTTGCGGGTGCCGCGACGAGCGATGCAGTCCGGGTTTTTGGTGATCAAGCCCGCGCGGTCACGCCTCGGAATCTTGGCGCCGCGAAGCATGTGATCTTGCTGTTCATGAACGGCGGCATGACGCATTTCGAGACGTTTGATCCCAAGCCCGGAGTGGAAGAAGGAGGGCCCACCAAGGCGATTCAGACCAGGATTCCCGGAGTCACCTTTGGGGAATACCTGCCGCGGCTGGCCTACCTGGCCGGAGGCCTAGCGGTTGTTCGGTCTCTCAGCACCGAGACAGGTGACCATGAAGGCGGGCGCTATTTGATGCGTACTTCGTTCAAGAAAATCAACAGCATCCAGCACCCTGGACTTGGTGCATGGTTGACGCACATAAAAGGAAACGATGCTGCCGACTTGCCAGGAAACGTCTTTGTCGGTTCGGACAATAGCCATCCCGCTGCCGGTTTTTTGCCACCTAATTTGTCACCCGTGCCGATCGCAAATCCCGCTTCTGGGCTGCAGAACACCCAGTTGCCCGATTATTTGACGACCAAACACTTCAACCGTCGGCTGAACCTTGTCAACAAACTGGATGCGAAATTTCGGGAGCGATACGAATCCGCGCCGGTGGAAGCCTATAACGAGATGTACGTAGAGGCGCGGCGGTTGATGGGGAGCGATTCATTGAAGGTTTTTGATATTAAGGAAGAGCCTGAAAAGATTCGTGAGGCTTATGGCAACAACTCGTTGGGGCAAGGCTGTCTACTGGCACGACGTTTGGTCGAATCGGGGGTGCGGTTCGTCGAGGTCAACTACGGTGGCTGGGACATGCATCAAACGCTGTGGGAGCGTCTTGATGAAAAGGCGAATCACTTAGATGTCGCGTTGGGGAATCTGCTTCGGGATCTACACAGTAAGGGGTTATTGAGCGAAACGTTGGTTGCGGTGCAAACGGAATTCGGGCGGACCCCAAAGATTAACGAAAACGTGGGAAGGGACCATCATCCAGGTGCGTTCTCGGGACTGTTGGCAGGGGCGGGAATTCGTACGGGGCAAGTCTACGGCGCGTCGGACAAACGCGGTTTCTCGGTCGAAGCGGATGCTTGTTCGGTCGGCTCCTTCAATGCCACGATTGCGGCAGCCGCCGGTATCGATTTAGACGAGGAGCATTTCGCTCCCAACGGTCGGCCGTTCAAGGTGTCCGGAGGCGCAAAGCCGATTCCGGAACTACTTGCGTAGTCT
>SLFV01000305.1 GCA_007124075.1 Roseimaritima sp. | reverse complement strand
TGCTCCGCAGGGGTGGGAGAGACGGTTCAAAGCAACAGCTATTTATCGCACGAAGCTTAACAGCAACAACGCCGCTAATTCGCCTTCAAGGGACCGCCCGATGTGGCAAACCGACGGGGTGTTACCATGGGAGAGCAAACGCGATGCCAGCACGGGGTGCTAGAAACCGCGAATCTTCAGCGAGTAGTCGGGGGCGTTGCGATACCGTTTGGCAAGATGATTGATCTCCGCCCGCTCGCGTTGCACCTTCAGCGGCAGACGGTTGTCAATTAAACCCGAGCTCCGCAGTGTGCGATCTGCGTAGCCAGGGAAGACCGACAGCTTGGATCGCCTGATCGGGCCACCTGTGAGGTTACCGGTGGGCCGTACTAAGTTGCTGGTGCAGTTATCACGAAAGAGCCGATAAAACCGTGGTTCTGCGTGAAGTTGATTGGCATCACGCAGTAACGCCAGCAGCAACGCACGGGCTTGCCGCGGACAAACCTGCAGCGGAAAGCGACGTACCGTTTCCCCACGCACTACCGCGCGTTGGTCGACCACGTCGCGCTCTTCTGCAAAAACGTAGATCAATTCCAACTCCCTTCCCACCGCCGTCCGCAGATTGAATTCTTCCCCCTCCTCACGTCGCCCCTCGATCGAAAGCAGCAGATGCTGGTCCTGTTGAAAAGTCCCGAAACTTAGCATTGAGTGTGCAAATGGACTCGCGGGGCTGTCAAAATAGCACAGAAACAAATCCACTGTGGCGACATCGTTGATACCGATCGTAACGTCGTGGTAGCCTGGCAGCATGTGGTCTTCACTAAGATGGCGAAAATTGCGCACGTTTCGCACAGTCACCGCGTCATCATGAAAGTGGGCACAGGGCATCACCGCATGTTCCAGTGTCCAGACCCTATGGTTGGAGGGCTGTTTACCCAAACCGCATCCTGTTAGCGACAGGAGCAGCCCGCAAAAAATCCACCGCGCGCTGGGCTGCACGGCCAAGGATCGCATCAACGCAAACGAGCTTTTCTGTTTCATTACCCATCCGTGGCAATCTTGTCCCCGTGTAGCCGCAGCGGAGAGCTACAGCCGTGGCTACGGGTTCAATCGGCTCGCAAAATCGTTTTGCTGCAATCCAGGACGCTTGTTGACCGCTTTGCGGCAGTTGGGGCGTCAAGGTATTCCGCATTGCGTAATCTGTGACGACCGACTTTCGTTGCAGACGAACCGGAGCGATTGCCACGCAGCCGATCGAAATTTCAATTCGTGCCATGCGGCAAGTCCCCAGCCCGCCCACGCTGGACGTGCGCACAAGGGTTGGTCACAATTCAGCTATGTTTGTTTAACTGGGGGTTGTCACCCAATGGCACCCACGTTCAACACTAGCAGGCATTTCTGAAGTGCTTTCGTCATTCCGAATGGAAGGCAATCGCGAACGGCACGGGAGCTTACCTGCCACTTTGACGAAAATTGATTGCCGCTTGCCCAACTCATTGACTTGCCCAACTCATTGAAGCGTACCCGTGTCCCAACAAGCCACTCGGATTTCTATGGAGGTAATTTCCGGGCCCCACCTGGGGCAAAAGTGGGCGTTTGACCGCGCGGTTCGGGTTGTCTTAGGGCGGCAGGCACCGGCGCACTTGCGACTGATTAAAGAGTCTGCCATGTCAGCAAGTCACTGCGAATTGGTGATCACCCCACCGCTGGTGACGATCAACGATCTGTCCAGCACGAATGGGACCTTGGTCAACGGAGTACCGGTTGCACATGCGGATTTAAGCGACGGGGACGAGTTTGGGGTTGGGGAGACGCGTATCCGCATTTCGATTCCTTCTTCCCCACCGCCAGCTTCAATCCATCCATCCCCTGCCGGCCACGACCAGACCATCGTGCTGCCTGCGCATCCCACTGTGGGCAAACCGCACCCAACCCTTACCCCGGGAACGCCTGACCCGCGAACGTCTGAAGTCATGCCTGCACCGCCCCCGGTCGCAGGCGGCATCGCTCAGGGGTCAACCGAGGCAACGATTGAATTGAGTCCCAAGCAGGCGGCTGAACTAGCCAGTCAGGACGCTGCGTTTTCCGTTGACCCCGACACATCGGGGGGCACGAATTCAGAGAACGGAATTCCCGATTTCTGCGGCCCTTACAAGATCGAGCAGCAGATTGGCGAAGGGGGAATGGCGATTGTCTATCGTGCTCGCCATCGCAAAACGGGGCAGCTTGTAGCCGTCAAACTAATCCGCACTGCCTCCGCGTCTTCGCGAAAGCTGCTGCAGTTATTCGTCCGCGAAGCCTCGGTTTTGCTGCGGCTGAAACATCCTCGGATCGTGCGGTCAATTGAATTTGGCTTTCAGGATCACCAACCTTTCCTGGTTCTGGAGTGGCTGCCCGTGATCGATTTGCTGCTGTTGATCGATCCGCTTCCTTTGGACCAAAAATTACGCTTGAGCTGCTGGACGGTTTCCCGAATCTTGCAAGCCTTGCAGTACGCTCACAGCGAAGGCTTTGTCCATCGCGATGTCAAACCGAGCAACATCTTGGCCTATCGTCAACGTCATCGCTTGCAGGTCAAACTGGGCGATTTCGGCTTAGCGAAATGCTTTGACGACGCGGGCCTGACCGCGATGACCGATGACTATTCCCTACGTGGGACACTGGCGTACATGTCACCGGAGCAAATGCAGGATTCGCGTTCGGTGGGACCGAAGTCCGACATATTCAGCGCCGGCGCGTGCCTCTACCGACTGTTAACAGGAAAACACCCCAAGCTAACGGGGCGTGGAGTAGAACTTGAAACTCACGTACTGGAAGGCGTCGCCCTGCCAGGTTCGCTGGTCACCTTACTGTCCAACAGCATGGATATCGACCCGGCACGAAGACCCGAAAACGCGGCCGTATTCGAACGGGGGTTACAACGGTTCCACGGCAAAAGCTGAGGAACCGTTGGGAACGGAATTCAGTTTCCCTCGCCAGAAAGAAACTAATGTATTGACACGGTAGGCCGATGCGGATAGCTTCAACTTGCGGCGCGTGCCCACCCATCCCGTCCCTTTGGCTGATTTGTAACGGTTTTTTTGTGATCGATTCAAAGAGAGTGGGGGCACGCGGAACCAAGTATGTATTTCTTTTTCTTCAGTCTTCGGAGATTCTGCAATGGTTTTTTGTTCTCCTCGGACGCCACGTGGTA
>SLFV01000458.1 GCA_007124075.1 Roseimaritima sp. | reverse complement strand
CTTCGCCAGCGCTTTGGCTGCCAGCGTCTTGCCGACGCCTGGGACATCCTCCAACAGCACGTGTTCGCCAGCCAGTAGAGCGATTATCAAAGAACGCACCACCTCGGGTTTCCCCAAAACCACCTGTTGAATATTCTCGCTTAGCGTCTGGGCAACTTGGAACGCTTGTTGTGGCATCCGGTGTCTCGGGAGTGTCGAACCTGGAAGTTTTTCCAGCAGCATACCAGCAAGGGGTTTCAACCACCAGTCTCCGCAAATCTTGCTTTGGCTGAAAAGAAAAGTCGACCAAAACCGTCCCTGAATTCGCGATTTGATCGATTTTTGTGTAAGATGATTTGGAGCAGCCTCCGATCCAAAGGTCCTGCAACCTTCCATCTGGGCGCGGGATCTGCCCCTGCGACCCTCCTCGCTCAGCGACGGAGGGATCGTTCCAGGGGGGCTCGGGGCGTGTTCAAGCGAGTCCTAGAAGCAAAGCCCAAATGCCCGTATCGGCATGGTAGCGTTGCCGGTAGGTATGGCGCTTGTTTCGGAGTTTCTAATTTAGCCACTTTTCTGACCGAGTTGATCCATGGAGATCGCAGTGAAGGACATACGTCTCGCTGTCGCAGCCTGTGCCTTGTTGGCAGTTCTGGCCCCGGGGCAGCAGGGTTTGGAGGGGGCGGACCTCTTGTCACCGGAGGCTGCGGCAAGAGTCGGGATGGTGGAAAGTTGGCGACGCCAACTCAGCCTGATCGGAGGGGCGCAGTCGGCGGTCGATATCAAATTTCGGATCGACGGCAAACACGAACGTCATTATGTGGAAATCAGCCGCCAGCATGAGGGGGTGACGGAGGTCCTTAATCGGCGTGACGTCAATCAGTTAGATCGGTTCGGTCAACCTTTGGGCCTAGACGAAGCGATGCGGCTTTCCAGGCTGGAGGCGATGCGTTGGAAAAGGCGGAAGGTTGAAACGGAAATCAGCGAGAGAAAAGTTCGCCAGATGCGAATTTATACGGTTGGTCGCGACGGGACGATCGAGGTTCGCGACGGTGAAACGGGGGAGTTGATTTGGGTCACGCGGCAAGGCAATCCAGATTTGTTCAGTGGCGGTGTCGGTGCCAACGATGATTTCGTCGCCTTTGTTAACGGAACCATCGTTTATCAGATTGACGCTGCGAACGGTCGTTTTATTCGCAAGACGCCAATGCGTGGTACCCCGTTGGCTGGTTGCGTCATCGCGGACCGGCATGCTTTGGTCCCCACCACACACAATGGGGTCGAGGGGTTCCCGTTGTATGAAAACGACGAATTGCCTTTTTTAGAGATCGTACCGGGGCGCATTTCAACCAAACCCGTGCGAGGCCTGGGGCGAGCTTACACCGCCTTTGCCACGGAAAGTCGTTATTTTTATGTAATTGAAACCGAAGGTGAGCCGTCGGCGATGTTTCGCCTGCAGACCGACGGGGTTGTCTCGTCCGATATCGCGGTGGCGGACTTGAACCGGTTCATTTGCGCCAGCGAATCGGGGCAAGTCTACGCGATTCAAGCGACTCGGTCAGGAAAATTGCTCTGGCGACAAAGCCTCGGGCAACCGGTCTACTCGGGTGTCTTCGTCTCCGGTGAACGCGTCTTCGTCTCCACTGCATACAAGAATCTTTTCTGCCTGGAACTGGGGAGTGGCGAACTGGCTTGGCGCGGGCCGGTCGCTCAGATTGACCGAGTGCTTGCGGTCGCTGACGGTCATGTGTTTGTCCGCACCAACTCGAATCGTCTTGCGGTTCTGGACATTGAATCGGGAGCACGGGTTGCAGACTTGAAAGAGCTTGTGATTGAAACCGTCGTTCCGAATCGTCTGAGTGATCGTCTGTACTTGATTGGTCGTGGTGGTATGATGCAGTGCCTAAGACCGATTTCGTCCCCGTTGCCAAAGTACGACATTGCAGGCGATCCGCGTCAGATTGACGAAGATTCAGCCGACGGCACCGACCCGTACAGCGCTCCCGCACCTGCTGATAAATCAACCCAGCCGCAAGCGCCAGACCCGTTCGGTGGCCAGGCGGCCCCTGATCCATTCGGTGCTGGGGATTCCGATCCGTTTGCCCCGGCGGGTGATATGGCCGACCCATTCGGTGGCGACCCGTTTGGTGGCGACCCGTTTGGTGGCTAGTTTTCGGTCGCAGGCCATCGCGGACAGAAACAACCGGTAACACGAAAAAAATTGCTGATGAGTGCCCAGACTGCTGAATTTCTTGAAGGCCTGCGAAACGAGGGAACCAACGGTGCGTCGCTACTGCAGACAGTGGTGGACCACTATCGTCAACTGCAGCGGCCGCTGGAATTGTTCGAAGCGTTGAAGATGCAACTTCGGTTCGAACTGCAACTTCCTCTCGTACAAGAACCCGGCGAATCAAATTTGCCTGAGGATGTGGATCGTCGCTTGGAGCAGGGGTTGCTTGCCGCTTGCGATGAGGTCGGCACCATGCTGTTGGGCCTGGGACGCATTCGCGACGGATGGCTTTACCTGCGTCCGACCGGGAAGAAAAATAAGGTAGCAAAGATCCTTGCCGACGTTGCGGTAACTGAAGAGAACGCCGAAGAATTGGTGGACGTGTTGCTGTACGAAGGAGTGGATGTCGGTAGGGGCGTCCAGATCATTCTGGATCGTCAGGGAACCTGCAACAGCATCACGGTTTTTGACCAAGCCATCATTTCAATGCCACGTGAGGCGCAGCGGTCCGCAGCCGCAGTCCTGCTGGAACACGTCCACGCGGAATTACTGGCGTCGGTTCAAGCCGATATTGCCAACCGCCAGAGCCCAGCCGATCCGCAGTTGAATCTGGCTGATCTAGCTGAGCAAAACGCATGGATGTTCGATAATGGTGCCTATCACCTGGATACCAGCCATCTTGCCAGCACGGTCCGTTTTGCGCGAGTGCTGACCGAGCAACGTCATTTGCAGATGGCCTGGGAACTGACGCAGTACGGTCGTCGGCTGCATCAATCGCTGCAGTATCCGGGTGACGAGCCTTTTGTCGACTTCTACCCGGCTCACGCCAGTTTTTTCGGTGCCCTGTTAGGTCGCAGCGTTGAAAGCTCCCTGTCGGTTTTTCAACGGAAAGCGCGTGCGTCTGACCCGCAGCAACAAGGGACGGAGCCACTGGAGGTTTACGTCGACCTTCTTGATCGGGTTGGACGT
>SLFV01000235.1 GCA_007124075.1 Roseimaritima sp. | reverse complement strand
GAATTTCGGGAGCAACTGTCGTTCACTGCCAATCAAGCGCGCAGTGCTCTGGAAGCCTTTCGTGCTCGGTTTCCCAGTGCGGAGGTTGTTCTGCTGAGCACCTGCAACCGGGTTGAACTGTACACCGCCGCAGCCGATGGGGCGATGCCCGACCAACAGGAGGTCATAGGTTTTCTGGCGAATCAACGGAAACTATCCCCCGATCAGTTATTCCACAAACTGATCCACTTAGATGGCCCTGAAGCGGTCGAACATCTGTTTACGGTTGCCGCCAGCCTGGACAGCATGGTGGTTGGGGAAGCCCAGATTATTTCCCAAGTCAAACAAGCTTACGAACTGGCATGCGATTCGGGATCGGCCGGCCCCCTGACGCACGCCGTGTTTCAAGCGGCCAACCATGTGGCCAAGCGAGTCGACCGTGAAACCACCATTCACAAGCGTCGGATCAGTGTTCCCAGCGTTGCGGTTGGGGAAGTCATTCCCGAATTTTTTGATTCGATTCAGGACAAGTCGGTTGTTTTAATCGGTGCGGGTGAAATGGGGGAAGAGACCCTTCGCTACCTGATTGATGCCGGTGCTTCGGAGATTCGAATCGTCAATCGCAGTCAAAACCGCGCCGAAGAAATTGCCAACCGTCTGTCTGGAAAGGTCGCGCCGTGGGATCAATTGGACGCCTTGCTGGTGTCTGCGGATCTGGTGGTCAGCACCACGGGAGCAACCCAAACGCTGATCACCCTGGATCGATTTCGTCAAATCCAACAACAGCGATACGATCAATTGTTGCTGATTTTAGATTTGGCGGTCCCGCGTGATTTTGCCCCCGAAATCAATGATTTATCAGGGGTTTATCTGTACTGCGTCGACGACCTGCAAGCGGCCTGTCAACGTAACCAACGCGAACGCCAACGCCAATGGCCCAAAGCCAAAGCGATCATCGAAGAAGAAACCAAGAAGTTCATTACGGATGTGAACCACCGGGCGACCGGGCCCGTCATTCGCCGGTTGCGGGAGCAGGCTGAGCAAATCAAACGCGAAGAATTAGAACGTCTACTTGCGCGACTTGCCGTACGGGACAGTTCGCAAGACATCATCCAACGCGAGGTCCAACAAACATTGGATCGGCTGGTCAATAAAATGCTGCATCCACCACTAGCTTCGCTAAAAGACGATGCCGCCGCTGGGCATCGTGGTGGTCTGCTGGAAGCGTTTCGGCAATTGTTCGGATTACATGACGAACATTGATGCAACCAACAGAACGCCGCCTGTGTCCGCTTCTCTGTTGAAAAGGGCGTCAGCCCCCCCTTTTTTAACAGGCGGTTAGATTGCTGAGGAACTTTTGATCACAGGGATCAGGAGTGCCAGGACCACGATCAGCACAAGCGCGGCCATGATCAATAACATGAGCGGTTCCAACAACCGGACAAACAAATCTAATCGCCGAAATGTTCGTTTTTCCAGCGTGTCGGCGATTGTCGGCAACACGGATTCCAACGAGTTACTTTCCTCCGCCACACTGATCATTTCTACAACCGTTTGCGGGAAATAACCGCTCTGACGCAGGGGAGCGGCAAGGCTTTCCCCGGAGCGAATATTCTCGCTGGCATCGGCGACCGACATGCTTAGCAAACGATTCCCCGTTGCGGCTCGGCTGATGTCCAGCGAACGCAGGATGGGCACCCCATTTCCCAGCAGGGTTCCCAGCACACGGCAGAACCGTGCCACGGAAAGGTTCATCAAAATGCTACCCAACACCGGAATTTTGAGCTTCCAGCGATCCAGTAACAACCGTCCTTCTTCGGACTGCAATTTGACGCGAAAAAGAAACCCGACGATGATCAATGCGATCACGACAAAAATTCCATACGCCTGCACCATTTTGCTGAATGCCAGCAAGCCGTCGGTCAGCGCGGGCATCTCCCCCTTTTCCCGCAGTCGCACGAACAACGGGTCGAACTTCGGTACGAAGAACACGATTAAAACACCGATCACGATCGACCCGACGCCGAACAGAAAAACGGGATAGGCCAAAGCACTGACGGTCTTGCCTTTCAGGTCCTCCTGCAATTCCGTAAACGTTCCCACGCGATCCAGAGCGTCTTCCAGAAACCCCCCCTCGGTGCCCGCGCGGACCATGTTCACCGCCATCTCACTGAACACTCGCGGATAGCGAGCCATCGCATTACCCAGGGGTTCGCCTTCTTCGACACGTGAGCGAATATCGTGCAAAACCGCTCGCAGGATTTTATCGGTCCCCTGCTCGCTCAGCACCGTCAACGAACGCATCATGGAAACACCACTGCGCAGCAGCGAGGCAAGCTGCCCGTAGAAAACCGCCATCGTTTGCGGCTTGACTTTGCGTGAACGCAACCGATCCGCTGGTAACGCCTTGGTGTTTGCCAGACTGACATCGATGGGGAATAACGAGCGGTTGGCTAGCTGCATCGCAGCATCCCTTGGATTCCCCGCATCGACCGTACCGGTCACTTTCTTTCCGCTGGCATCGCGGGCAACGTACGCAAAATCAGGCATGGCTAGACCAAATCTCCCTTGGTCAAACGAATGACCTCTTCAACGCTGGTATTGCCTGCAATCGCTTTATCCCAGCCGTCCATCCGCAGCGTGCGCATTCCGCCCGCCAAAGCCGCCTTGCGAATGTCCCAACTGCTGACACGATCGTGAGCCAATTGACGGATCGATTCGTCAGTCACCAATAACTCGTAAATCCCCATCCGCCCGGAGTACCCGACGTTGCGACAGATACGACAACCACTGCTGCGATACAGCGGACGACCGTCCAATTTTTCCAAAGGAAAATCTGCGGGAACATCTTCGGGGGTGGGCTGGTAGGGCTGTTTGCAGTGTTTGCAGAGCCGCCGTAACAAACGCTGAGCCATCACGGCTTCGACCGTGCTGGCAACCAGGAACGGTTCGACCCCCATGTCGGTCATTCGTGTGTATGCTCCGGCGGCATCGTTGGTGTGCAGGGTACTGAAAACAAGGTGCCCGGTCAAAGAGGCTTGGATCGCATTTTCCGCGGTTTCCAAGTCACGAATTTCCCCCACCAAGACGATGTCGGGGTCGTGCCGCAGGATGCTGCGGAGCGAAGCGGCAAACGTCAAACCGATTTTCGGATGGACTTGAATCTGATTGATCCCGTCCAGTTGATATTCGACGGGATCTTCG
>SLFV01000137.1 GCA_007124075.1 Roseimaritima sp. | reverse complement strand
TTTACAGAAGGATGTTAAAAATTTAACTGACACCATCCAATCGATCACAAAGAAGGTCGGCAAATCACCTCACCCTTACGTGGCAACCATCGTCGCGGACGGAGATCGCATGGGGGCCGCGCTGCGAAAGCTGACGGAACCCGAAACGCTGAGGCAGTTTTCGGAAGGGCTAGGTCAATTTGCCGATGCAGCAAAGCACATTGTCGAGCAGCAGTGCATGGGCAGTTTGTTGTACGCTGGCGGCGATGACGTGGTGGGATTTGTCCCTCGGGAAACGGCTGTGGCGTGTGCCGAGGGCTTGCGAAAAGCGTTTGCGGACTTAATGACGCCGGGAAACGCGTTGCCCTGTGATTGGCCAACCGATGATCCAGAGTATCCGATTCCTACCTTGTCGGCGGGAATCAGTGTCGGGCACATTTTGTCGGGGATGGGGACGCTGCTGGAAGGTGGGCGGATCTCCGAACGAATGGCCAAAGGCTCTGAACTACCAACGGACAAACAACGCAATGCGATAGCGATTCGTGTCGATAAACGCAGCGGCGGCGTCCTTTCGTGGCGGGCGCAATGGACCGACACCTCAGCAGGCGGCTGCCCGGTGACGCAACTTCAAGAAGCGATGCAGCGGATTGGTGGAAGTGATTCACAAAGTTTGTTACCGGCAACCAAATTGGCGGAGGTTCGTCGTGACGTTCAGCGTTTTCCGGCTGTTGCTGATGTACCAGCCGAACAGCAGGCTCACTGGGCAGGAATCCTCCGCCTAGACTTCTTGCGAACACTGGGTCGAGCCGCTCGGGGACTGCAGGCTGCCGACTCCCACTCCGATCGCGGAGTAGAAGAGTTGCGAACGATCGAACAAAGGTTTGGTATTTCTTTGTCAGCGACCAACTACCAAGACTGTCGCGCGTCGATCGAAAACTGGATCGCGTTGCACTTAATCGCCAAGGAATTGGTGCGTGGACAAGTCGCGGAATCGCAGCCATCGGATTTGACGCTACAACGAGGTGAAGCATGACGGCAACATGGGTGATCGAACCAAGGCATGGTTTTTTTGCGAAGGATGCGCGCGGTTGGTTTGCGGGTGCCGGTTATCAAGCGAACTCGTTAACCTGGATTTTGCCGACGACTTTGCGTGGTGCGCTGTGTACGGCCATCGGGCGGGAACTCGAGGCAGCGCAGCAAACCGTGTTTGCGCCAGCACAATGGATTCGCTTGAAATCCGAACTACACCTGGATCGTGTGCTGGCGGTGCGGGCAGCCGTGGGCAAAGATTTTTCCACCTCAGATCGGATGTGGCCAGCCCCGGCGGACGCGGTGTTTTTAGCGGGAGATTCGCGACCAACCGCCCTCGTGGTAAAGACACCGGAAGTGACCTTCTGGGATCGTCACGATGATCCGGCGCTCGCTCGTTTGGAACTGTTGGCGATTGATGAAGCGTCGTCCGCAGCGGATGCAAAACCGCAAAGCGGTCCGGGTTGGTGGACGGAAACGGAGTTTGTTGCGTGGCTGGCGGGAAAGCCGCAGGGTGGGCCTGACCCGTGCCGGGCACGATCTCGACGAACCGTCTCTCGGACCGATGTCCACGTGAAAATGGACAACGCGACGGAAACGGCTGACCCCGGTCTACTTTGGACGCAGGAGTTTCGCGAAACCTTGACGCCCCGATCTGACGCAAAGGGAGCGGCACTGGACCGCTGGGCATTTGCCGTGTCGTTCCGTCTACTGGATCAAAAGGCACAACAGGTTCGCCCCACGGTGGCGACGATCGCGGGCGATCGACATCTGGCATCGATTGATCCGTCAAAACCGTTGGACACGGTTCCAGCAAATCTGCAAGCGGACATTGCTGCGGCGGGTCCACTGCGACGGATCCGTCTGTATGCGGTCACCCCAACGCTGTTCGAAAACGGTTGGTATCCCGACGGCTTTGTGCTCGCTGGCGATCGCCTGATTGGGCAACTGCCAGGGTTACCGGATATTCCGGTCCGCTTGGTAACTGCCGCCGTGGCCCGTCCCGTACCGATCAGCGGTTGGGACCGCGCTGCCAGTTCTCCGCGTGCGCACAGCACGCACCAGGACGGCGGCGGGATCGCTCGTTCAACGCGATTGGCTTGTCCTGCGGGGTCAACATGGGTCTTAGAGAAATGTGACGGTCAGAACTTTACGCCGGAGGAGGTCGTTTCGCTGTGGCTGAAACAATGGGGGCAAGACCAGGCCGATGGTCTGGGCCTGCTGGTGGCGGGACGCGATCACGCCAGTGCTACGCGATAAGTTTGGTCACATCACACCGACGATTCAGGTTATTTATTTCGAGGAGAGAAAATCAATGAAGCGTTTTTCATTTTTGCTACATGCACTTTCGCCGCTACATTGCGGGACCGGCCAGGGCGTCGAGGTGATCGATTTGCCGATTGCTCGCATGCACGCCACGGGAATTCCGATCGTTCCGGGAACTTCGTTAAAGGGGGTTTTACGCAGCACGGTGCAAGGCAGAACAACCGATGAGCAGAAATTGTATGCCGTGTTTGGACCGGAAACTGCCGGAGCATCAGAAAACGCTGGCGCGTTCGTTGTGGGGGATGCCCGGCTGTTGCTGTTGCCGGTTCGTTCCTTTCGGGGCACATTTGCCTGGGTGACTTCCCCGTTATTGCTTCATTTGGCAGCACGCGATTTTACTGCGGATCACGCGCAGTTGCCTGCGGTCCCAGTCGTTGCGCCCGCTCAAGCATTGCTGCCCGGTGCAAATCATGCGAACCTGTTTAACGGTCATGTGTATCTGCAAGATTTGCAATTGTCTGCGGAGCACACCGGCGCGGAAGCAGAAAAAGTGACTCAGTGGATGGAGCTGCTTGCGGGTCAGCTTCCCAGCGGTGAAGCCGAACTATTGCGCTCACGAATGGTGGTCGTGGACGATGAAACCATGGCATTTCTCTGGGAAACGGCTACTCAAGTGGACGCCCGGAATCGTCTGAACGAACGCGGAACCGTGGTCGATGGTGCTCTGTGGTACGAAGAAAGCTTGCCCCCGGAAACGATTTTGGTAGGGCAATTCGCTGCCGAGCGAACCCGGCGAAAGGACGTTGTCATGGACGTTTCCGAGGTTGTGGATTTTGTTTTCCCTGCCGACAGAAAACACGTATTGCAGGTGGGCGGCAAGGCGACTGTCGGCCGCGGTATCTGTACGATTCA
>SLFV01000135.1 GCA_007124075.1 Roseimaritima sp. | reverse complement strand
TTGGTCCCGAGGGTGCGGGATTTGAGTTTTTTCTTCGCCCCATTTTGCAAGCCCACGGACTGGAACTGTCCGATGTGCAGGCAGTATTTGGGAACCAGCAGAAATCGGTGGAGTTGGTTGGGGATGGGGCCGTTGCTGCGGCGATCGTGGTCAGTGGCACGCCAGCGTTGTCGCAAATGCTGCAAGCTCAGTCGATGCGACTGATCCCGTATGATGAGGAGGCGAAAATGGCGTTGATCGAGGAATACTCGTTTTTTCAGCCCGCGACGCTGCCTAGCGGGACTTACCCGGGTATCGATGAATTCCAAGGCTTGACGCTCGGTGAAGCTCATTTGATCACGCATGCCAGCGTCGGTGAGGAAGTGGTCTACCAATTTGTGCGGATGGTCTATGAAAATCGGGACCAAATCGCGCAGCGGCATCGTGCCGCTGCTGCGATGAAGCCCGACACGGTTTCTCGCCCTAACGGAACCGATTATCACCCGGGCGCCATTCGCTATTTTCGCGAGAACGATATGTGGCCAACCGTGGCGGGTGAGTAGATGAACCAGGCGTCGGCTGCGACCGTCATAGCATCGTTTGGTAACCTCATACGGCTGCGAATCACAGTGGTGATCGGAGTTGCCCTATGCCTGTTCGTCTTACTGGACGTCAACTTCTCTCTGCTTGGCCCGTTGGCCGAATTGGTGCTGTTCGCGACCGCCGGATTGGTTCTTTGTTTTCTAAAGGTTCGTCCAGACGGACGGAAAAACGTCGATCGGCTTGATGATTCCCTGCTGCGTACTTGGCTGCACCACATTGCGAACTTCAGCGATTGGTTGCTGGCGCTGTTGTCGATCGGATGCTGCATTTACATGCTAATCGCCGGTGCCGACCTGGGGCAGCGTGTCGGTCAGTATTTCACGGCCGACTTGGTTGTGGGGGCCGTGGGAATGGTTTTGGTGATGGAGGCTGCGCGACGCAGCATCGGTTTGGCCCTGCCGATATTGGCTGGCCTATTTTTGCTGTATGCCCACGAGAGTGTTGCCCAGTTACTGCCCGACCAATTGTTTCCCCATCGCGGTTTGGACTGGCAGGACATTATTGGACAAAGCTACCTCCGCTCCGAAGGGGTTTTTGGGCAAGCGCTCGGAGTGATGTTGCGGTATGTATTTCTCTTTGTGCTTTTTGGAGCGTTTCTGGAAGCCAGTGGCGCAACACAGTACATCATTGAGCTGACGATCCGCCTGTTCGGTCGCCGCTCCGGCGGTCCGGCAAAAGTCTCCGTGGTCGCCAGTGGCCTGATGGGTTCGCTTTCCGGCAGCGCGGTGGCCAACGCCGCCACCACCGGCATCTTCACGATTCCATTGATGAAAAGCACCGGATTTAAGCCGCATCATGCAGCCGGGATCGAAGCTGCCGCCTCGTCCGGAGGAGCCCTTGCCCCGCCGGTCATGGGCGCGGGCGCCTATCTGATGCTGGACATCATCAACCGCGATCCACCGGTCCAATTGCTGGAGATCCTGAAAGCGGCGCTGATTCCGGCGCTGTTGTACTATTTTTCTTTGTTTCTCCTTGTTCACTTTTACGCGCGGCGCAACGAGACACGGTTATCTGCCGAATCGATCGCGGGGGGTGCGAACGAAGATCGTTCGGAGATGGCCGCACCAGCGGCAACCATGCGACGCACCGCCGATTTCGCCCGCACCCCCGCTGCCGATGGAGGAGCCCAGTCGCCGGAACCCTCTGCGAGGGATGCAACACACCCCCCATCGGTAGAGCAGCCAATGTCCATTTTCGGAATGGAAGGGCTGACCTTTTTCGGGGCGCTGGGCCTGCTAATGGTCTTCCTGCTTTACGGCTACTCTCCGTTCCGAGCCGCGACACTATCGCTCGCGTTCGTACTGGCAATGATTCTGGTGAATCCTCGGCACCATGTTTCTCGTGTGCAGCGAGTCGCTGGGTTCGTCGTATGGGCGGCCCTCTCAGCGATGGCAAAAGCCACACTACCGCTTGCGGAAACCTGGCCTGACGCGGTGATTTTTGGAATCGCGGGGCTGCTGGTGGTGGGTTTGGTTGGCAAGGCGTGGCGTCCCTTGATCCTGGAAGGCTTGGGTACCACGGCCCGAGGCGGAACCCCATTGATCGTCGCGGCGGCCTGTGTGGGTATCATTATCGCCTTAGTTTCACGGACGGGTATTGGGACCGGAGTTCCGGCCGCGATCGTTCCATTGGCGGGGGAAAACCTGTTTCTGGGCTTAGTGGCAATCATGTTTTGCTCTATCATCCTGGGCATGGGGTTGCCCTCGGCTGTCTCCTATCTGTTGCTGGCCACAATCATCGGGCCCGTGTTCGACGATCCGGAGCGTCCCCTGGGGGTCCCCATCCTGGCGGCTCACCTGTTTATTTTCTACTTCGGCATGATGGCGATGGTAACGCCGCCGGTTGCCTTGGCCGGTTATGCAACCGCGTCGATCGCAGGATCGAAAGTCATGCAGACCAGTTTTGCGGCCTTTCGCTTTTCGTTGGTCGGATTCACGCTGCCATTTATGTTTGTTTATCGTCCCGCGCTGTGCCTGATGAGCAGCGACGGCGGTCCACCATTGCTGGGTGACGTCATCTACGCCACGCTAGCTGCGGTGCTGGGCATCGTCGCCCTGGCCGCCGCCATGTCGGGCTTTCTATTCCACCCGCTCTCCTGGATTGCCCGGACGATCCTTTACACCGCCGCATTTTGTGCGTTGTTTCCTGACTCGCTGAATCTGCTGGGCGATCACATTCAACTGCTGGACGTTATCGGTGGCGGTCTCCTGTTGACGGTCACCGCGTTTAGTTACGCCAAGCGGTACTTCGAAGGATGAGCCCGTTGCCCGGCCCCTTCGAGCGAATACGTGCCCCCCTCCTGTTTGCCCTTCCCCCTCCTGGCCCTTGATTTGGAAAGCGGCCGAGGTGTGCCAATGGGTATCGACCGCGCACCTAGTATCTGCTGGCGGATCGCATCAGCGGGGCCGCGCGTAGGTTTTTTCCCATGCCAAACCGAACGCAGGCGCAGGAGTTTTCTTGGAAAATTCAGCTCAGGCGTTGACGAGGCGTCGACCACTGGATTATTCTCATTTCACTCGCTCGAATACTATAACCCTATAGCATTAGCTTGTCTTATACAGCATGCAGTTCAAGTCGCTCGCCCTGTTTTGTGATGTCGCGCATTTCCGCTCATTTTCGCGTGCGGCCGAGGCACACAGTGTGACTCAGGGAGCGGTCAGTCAATCAATGAACGCATTAGAGCAGCAACTGGGGGTGAAGCTATTGGACCGCAGCAAGCGGCCACTGTGCCTGACCAAAGCCGGCGCGACGTACCACGCGGGATTGAAGCGAATTTTGGGGGAATATCGGGCGTTGGAGCAGGAGATACGATGCTTAGGCACGCGACTGCAAGGCCTAGTGCGCGTGGCGACGATCTACTCCGTCGGTGCCAGCTACATGCCCGAGGCCTTAGCGACATTTGCACAATTGCACCCAGAGGTCGAGGTCCGCATCGAACCCGGCAAGCCAGCCCGGGTCGTGGAGATGGCCACATCGGGGGAGGCGGACTTTGGCTTGGTCAGCTACCCGGTGTCGGCGCGAGGTTTGAAAAGCACGCTCTGGTTGTCCGAACCAATGCGTCTGATTGCTTCCCCGGGTCATCTCTTGGCTACGGAGCAAGCGGTTTCGTTGGCTCAGTTACATCAGTTGCCAATGGTCGGTTTCGATACGGAACTGAAAGTTCGACGAGAAATCGATCACTACCTGACGCAGGTCGGCGTCCGACCGCGTTATCAGATGGAGTTTGACAACCTGGACTCCATCATCCGGGCGATCGAAGCGATTCGCGGGATTGGCATCTTGCCTGAGGCGGCCGTTCGCCGGGAGATTGCCAACGGCAACTTGCGCATCGTTGCCTGTCCAGAATTGTTGCTTCGACGACCCCTGGGCATTATCCGTCGGCGTTCGGGCAGTCTCAGTCCGGCGGCGATCGAATTTGCTGAAATGCTGTTGGGGCGAACCCTTGATCCCGCCAGTAAACGCTCCGGGTAGCCCAAGTTTTCGCCGGTCAGCCGTGTGATCCTGGCCGGGCGATCGCCAGTTTACTTTTTATGTTTTCCAATAAACCCTACAGAGTCCGTCCCATGAATTCAAAGCTTCCCCATCTGCCGCTGCACCATCTTCCTTCCAAAACAGGTCTATACGACCCTGCCCTGGAGAAAGATGCTTGCGGCGTGGGGTTCATCGCGCACATCAAGGGTCAGCGTAGTCATCAGATTGTGTTAGACGCCGATACGATGCTGCAAAACATGGATCATCGCGGAGCGTGCGGATGCGAACCGAATACGGGCGATGGCTCGGGTATCATGTGCGCCTTGCCTGACAAATTTCTCCGCAAGGTCGCCGCCACCCACTTAGGGGTAGCGTTGCCGGAACCAGGCAGGTATGCGGCCGGTTTGATATTCCTGCCGACCGATCCTCAGCAACGGCAGCATTGCAAGGAAACCGTCGCGCGTCTGGTAGGTGAAACCGGACAAGTCCTCTTGGGCTGGCGAGATGTGCCTCAGGAGACCGATTTGGCGGATGTCGGTCCGACGGCGCGAAGGTCTGAACCATTCATCGAACAGATTTTTGTTGGCGCAGCGGAAGGGGTCGATGCGGGCGCATTCGAGCGAAGCCTGTATCTGGTGCAAAAGCAAGCAAGTCACCAACTGCGTGGGTCGGAGACACTGGAGCAAGCCCTGATGTTTTACATCTGCTCGCTCAGCCCCAAGGTGATCATTTACAAGGGAATGCTGACGCCAGCACAGGTGATGCCCTACTACGCGGATTTGCGCGACCCGGACTTTGAAACGCACTTGGCGATGGTTCACAGTCGTTTTTCAACCAACACATTCCCGTCCTGGGATCGTGCCCAACCGCTGCGGTTCATGAGCCATAATGGCGAGATCAACACGCTACGTGGGAACAGCAATTGGATGAAAGCGCGCGAAGGCTCGGCGGTCAGCGAGCTTTTTGGGGACAACCTGCCCCATTTGTTTCCGGTGGTCGAGCCGCACTGCAGCGATTCAGGGACGTTCGATAACGTGTTGGAATTTCTTCTGATGAATGGTCGCACGCTGCAGGAGGCGATCATGATGATGGTCCCGGAAGCTTGGCAGAAGCACGAGACGATGCCTGAAGACAAACGGGCATTTTACGAATACTTTTCGTGCTTGATGGAACCTTGGGATGGGCCAGCATCGATCGCATTTACCGACGGCAAGTATATCGGTGCGACGCTTGATCGCAATGGCTTGCGGCCCAGTCGCTACTACATTACGCACGATGATCGCGTGATCATGGCTAGCGAAGTGGGCGTGCTGCCGGTTGATCCAGGGTTGGTGAAGGAGAAAGGTCGGTTGGAACCGGGGCGAATGTTCCTGGTCGATTTTGAACAAGGGCGTATGATCCCGGATGAGGAGCTGAAGTCCAGCTTTGCCAAACGCAAACCTTATGGCAAGTGGTTGCGAGAAAACCGCATTGAGTTGTCTCAACTGCATCCCGAACAGGAACCGCATGGGTTTGATTCGGAGACCCTGCTGGCTCGAATGCAAGCGTTTGGTTACACGCTGGAAACGATGAGCTTTATGCTGCGACCGCTGGTGCTGGAGGGTCGCGATCCCGTTGGTTCGATGGGAAATGACAGTGCGTTGGCGTGTTTAAGCGACAAGCCCCGGATGATTTACGACTATTTCAAGCAGCTTTTCGCTCAAGTCACCAATCCCGCAATCGATTCGATTCGCGAGGAGGTGATCATGTCGTTGGAATGCTACATCGGACCGGAGCAGAACCTGCTGGCCGCGACTCCTCAGCATTGCCATCGGTTGTTAATTCCGCACCCGATTTTGACCAACGAGGAGCTTGCGGCGCTGGAACACCTTAGCCTAGACGGTTGGCGCAGCCAAGTCATTGACATCACCTTCGACCGCAGTGAGGGCACGTCTGGCTTACAGCAGGCGCTGCGGCGGATTGCTGCGGAAGCCGAAGCGGCGGCCGACGCAGGAGTTCAGATCGTCGTCTTGTCCGATCGCGCGGTCTCTGCATCGAGGGTCCCGGTCAGTGCCTTACTGGCCGTGGGTGCGGTTCATCATCATTTGGTTCGGCAAGCCAAACGTACGCGGGTGGGCCTGGTGGCGCAAACCGGTGAGGCGCGTGAGGTGCATCATCATTGCTTGTTAGTGGGCTATGGTGCTGACGCGATTAATCCCTATCTAGCATTTGAAGCCTTGTGGCAATCCCACGCAGACGGCCTACTGCCGGAGGAAATGTCGGACGACAAAGTCGTTGCTGCCTATCGGAAAGGGGTGGGCAAAGGGATGCTGAAGGTCATGGCCAAAATGGGCATCAGTACGCTGCAAAGCTACAAGGGCGCGCAGATCTTTGAAGCCTTGGGGTTGAAACGGGAGGTCGTCGACCTGTGCTTTGCGGGGACACACAGTCGGATTGCGGGAGTCAATTTTGAGGTCTTGGCGACGGAGGCTCTACGGCGGCACGCGCTCGGCTATCCGGAACGAATGGAAGAACAGCAGAAGGAACTACCCAACTTGGGTGAGTTTCACTGGCGGGCCGAGGGTGAAACACATGCTTGGAGTCCGCGGACGATTGCCAGCCTGCAGGTCGCCGCCCGCACCGGCAATGAGCAAGCGTATTGGCAGTTTGCAGAGGAAATGAATCGCAACAATCAAGCCAAATGTACCTTGCGTGGACTGCTGCAGCTGCGGCCCGGGGTGGCGGGCCCGCCGATTCCGATAGAAGAGGTCGAATCACGCGAAGCGATTGTAAAACGTTTTTGCACCGGAGCGATGAGTCTGGGTAGCATTAGCGCCGAATCCCATGAAACGCTGGCGATTGCGATGAATCGCTTAGGTGGTAAAAGCAACACGGGTGAAGGTGGCGAGGATCCGATTCGCTTCTTGCCCTTACCCGACGGCGACAGCAAACGTTCGGCGATTAAACAGGTTGCCAGTGGGCGGTTTGGGGTAACGATCGAATATTTAACGAATGCTGACGAAATTCAAATCAAAATTTCTCAAGGCGCAAAACCTGGCGAGGGGGGGGAATTACCTGGACGCAAGGTTGATCAATATATCGCTCGCATTCGCTACAGTACGCCGGGTGTCGGATTGATCAGTCCACCGCCGCATCACGATATTTATTCGATCGAGGACTTGGCACAACTGATCCATGACCTGAAGAATGCGAATCCGTGCGCGCGAATTAGCGTCAAATTGGTCAGCGAAGTTGGCGTCGGTGTGATCGCCTCGGGCGTCGCAAAGGCACATGCTGACCATATCCTGATCGCCGGTGATACCGGAGGCACGGGTGCATCACCGCTGACCAGCATCAAACATGCTGGTTTGCCTTGGGAACTGGGGATCGCCGAAACGCACCAGGTCTTGGTGCTGAATGACCTCCGCAGCCGCGTGGTCTTGCAGACCGATGGCGGTTTGAAGACAGGACGCGATGTGGTAATCGCCGCGCTGCTGGGGGCGGAAGAGTTCGGTTTTTCAACCGCGCCCCTGATTTCGCTCGGTTGCATCATGATGCGCAAGTGCCATTTGAACACCTGCCCCGTTGGGATTGCGACCCAAGACCCCGATTTGCGAAAAAAATTCACTGGCAAGCCGGAACACGTGGTCAACTATCTGTTCATGGTTGCCGAGGAAGCTCGGCAACTGATGGCGGAACTGGGTTTCCGTTCGATCGACGAAATGATCGGTCGTGTGGACGTGCTGAAGACCGATGCTGCGGTTGCCCACTGGAAAGCGGATGGATTGGATCTTTCAGCAATTTTGGCTCCGGCGGTTCGCTTGCACGACCAAGTGGGGACCCGCTGCATGCAAGCACAAGATCACGGACTGGAAAAGTCGATGGATGTCACCACCCTGGTCCCGCAAGCAATGCCGGCACTGGAAAATGGGACCCCCGTGGTGATTGAAGCTCCGGTGGTCAACATCAACCGGACGGTAGGGACGATTCTCAGCCACGAATTATGCAAGCGTTACGGTCAGGCGGGGCTTCCCGATGATACGATCCAAATTCGCCTGTCCGGTTCGGCTGGGCAAAGCTTGGGGGCGTTTTTGGCGCACGGTATCACGATTCGGCTGGAGGGCGACGCCAATGATTACGTTGGCAAGGGATTGTCCGGGGGACGCATCATTGTCCGCCCACCGGTGGAGGCGACCTATCGCGCGGAACAGAACATCGTGGTGGGGAATGTTTGCCTGTACGGTGCGACAGAGGGAGAAGTCTATCTCAGCGGTGTCGCGGCGGAGCGGTTTGCGGTTCGCAACAGCGGCGCTAAAGCCGTGATTGAGGGTGTCGGCCAACATGGCTGCGAGTACATGACAGGTGGTCGTGTCGTCATCCTGGGCCCCACGGGGCGTAATTTTGCCGCCGGCATGTCGGGAGGAATCGCTTACATTTGGGATCGCAACCGCGATTTTCGGATGAATTGCAATCTTGCGACCGTCGAACTGGAACGGATCGATTCGGCAGAGGAAGCCGATGAGGTGCGGACGATGATCCAGACGCACCTTGACATGACCGACAGCGCGGTGGCGCAAGAAGCGTTAGAAAATTGGTCTACTTTTTTGGATCAGTGCGTCAAGGTCATGCCCACCGACTACAAACGGGTCTTGCTGGAGCAGGCAAAACGCGAAGCGGTCACCCAGGTCTAAGCGACGACCGTCGTGGACCCACCGTCTAATTTTCGTACCTTATTCAATATCAATTCATTCGATTCCGGAGCCGCAAATCATGGGCAAACCTACTGGTTTTAAAGAATACGATCGCAAGAAAGTTGCCTGGCGACTTCCCGTTGTACGGTTGAACGACTACGGGGAAATTTACACAGAGGCAAAGGTTGACCATCTGCGCCAGCAAGGCGCGCGATGCATGGATTGTGGGGTTCCCTTTTGTCAGTCGGGAACAGGCTGTCCGATTGATAACCTGATTCCGGAATGGAATGATTTGGTCTACCAGAACCGCTGGAAGGAAGCGAGCGAACGGTTGCACAAGACCAATAATTTCCCCGAGTTCACTGGCAGGACTTGCCCGGCACCGTGCGAGGGTGCATGTGTCCTGGGGATTACCGATCCACCGGTGACCATTAAAAATATCGAGAACGCGATCATCGATCGTGCTTGGGAGGAAGGCTGGCTGCCTCCCACGCCGCCCGAAACGCGCACAGGGAAAAAGGTGGCGATCGTCGGTAGCGGGCCAGCCGGACTGGCGGCGGCAGATCAATTAAACAGTGTCGGTCACGAAGTGACGATTTACGAACGCGCCAACCGGATTGGCGGACTGTTGCAATACGGCATCCCCAATATGAAGCTTGGTAAGGACGTCCTGCAGCGGCGTTTGGATAAGCTGGCTGCCGAAGGGATTCGTTTTGTTACCGGCGTCAACGTTGGCAAAGACCTGGACCCCAAGGAACTACTAAACGCCAACGATGCGCTGCTGTTGGCTTGCGGTGCCACGAAGCCGCGTGACCTTCCCATCCCCGGACGCGATGCCAAGGGTGTTCATTTCGCGATGGAGTTCCTCACGGCCAACACGATGCACAAAGTACACGGGGACGCACTCAATGGTCAATTCCTCAGTGCGGAAGGGAAAGACGTGATCGTCATCGGTGGCGGTGACACAGGGACCGACTGTATCGCAACCAGTTTGCGCCACGGCTGCCGGAGTTTGGCAAACTTTGAATTGCTTCCCAAACCACCCGCGGATCGCGCTCCCGATAATCCATGGCCTGAATGGCCGCGAATTTTCCGAGTGGATTATGGGCACGAGGAGGCTGCCGCAAATTTCGGCAAGGACCCCCGTGAATACCAAATCTTGTCCAAAGAGTTCTTGGCTGACAAACAGGGAAGTCTAACTGGAATCCGGACCGTGCAGGTTAGCTGGGAAAAAGGGGAAAAAGGTTGGCAAATGCAAGAGGTTCCGGGCAGCGAGAAGGACTGGCCAGCCCAGCTGATCTTGCTGGCGATGGGATTCCTGGGCCCGGAACAGTACATCGCGGATTCATTGGGGGTTGCCATGGACACCCGCAGTAATTTTGATGCCAGGCATGGTCAGTTCACAACCAGCATCCCGGGGGTTTTTGCGGCCGGAGATTGCCGACGTGGACAAAGCCTAGTTGTCTGGGCAATCAACGAAGGACGTGGCGCGGCGCGCGCGATAGATCAGTACCTGCGAGGTCACAGTACCTTACCCGCACCCGGTGTCAGCATGGGCAGCCAATTGGTCAGCTAGGCAACCAGCGATTCCTAAATCACGGATGTGCCGTCATTTGCTTTTTGGTCGAGCGGCAAGGAAGAATATTTCAATCCTCTTGCGTTTATGGCTGCTGCGACGGTGCCGGGCGAGGGAATGATCGAATCTGCCGCTCGTCGCAGATAGATCTTTGCCGGCGGTTCGCCTGACGCAGGGCCGGAAGCGAGGGGCCTTCGCGGACCTCGCGAGGCGATTTACCGTTGGTAGATTGGCAAGTAATGGTATTTGACGCACAGGCTGAGGATCGCGAGCGAAGTCCCATAAACACCACCTCGACTCCGCTCCTCACCGTCGCGGGCGACCCACGAACCGTCTTCCTGTTGGTGTTCCAGTAACATCTCCTGGACCAGGCGACGTGCCTGCTGCGCGGTTTGCTCGTCCTGCCCCGCCATAGCCTGCGCGTAGTAATAAGTGCCATACATCGAAAACCGCTCCTGCCAACGCGGGGGACGGTCTTTTAACCATGCCACCGCACCATGGACAAAAGGTGAATCGTATTGGCCACAAACTTGCATCGCTAACAGGCCTGCGGATGTCATGGTGAAAGTTGGGTTGCGGTGTCCGGCTTGGTAACTGAAGCCCGCCACCGCGTCGGCAGGCTGGCCGTCAGGCCGGATACTGGACGTAAAAGATCGCTGCAAGTAAGCAATTGCTTGGTCAATCGCAGTGGCGGGGACATCCAGGCCGTCATTCTTTGCCGATCGCAATGCCATCACCTGCCAAACCGTCACCGACAGATCCGCATCGGGTGACGTCGGCTCGTACCTCCACCCGCCACGATGCACTTCCGGTTTTGGGTGGGCTTGGGAAGCCAAAATTAAATCGATTGCGCGTTGCAGACGATCATGGATCAATTGGTCCTGTGCGGCACTGGCTCCCATGCCAAGCATTTCTGTCAACATCAAAGTCACAATGCCATGCCCATACATGCGTGAAGAATCGCGACGCCCGAAATAGCCTTGATCATCCTGCCGCCCTTCTTGCAATACAAAATCGAGCGCTTTGCGCATTGCGGCTCCCGCCGGTGTTTCATCAGCGGGTAAATGCCCAACCCCCGCCATCGCCATGATTGCCAAGGAAGTCAGCGCGGTTTCGGCACCGCCCGAGGTGATTGCCCCATCATCCCGTTGCTTCGTAATCAGATAAACGATACCGCGATCGATCGCCGAATCGACGTGGTCTCTCAGAAATGGATTCGCCGCAGGTTCCTGCCCAAGGGTGAGCGGCGGATATCCACTGGGACTGGCTTCCTGGGCCCAAAGGGCTGGGCCCGTCAGGAACAACGCGATGAAGCAAGCGATGTTTCGCAGCCAACGGCGACCTAGGAGGAACGGGTACCTGGACAACAAAATGAATCTCCAAAATCGGGGGGTTGCCCGTTACGGTCAGCGGGCTCCGTCACATTGAAACCGGAAGCAACAGGGTCGTTGTCTTCAGCGAGCGGCAGTTCGGAATACACCCGCTTGCTGCAACGATTCCCCGGGCCTTGCTGGCTCCCGCAGGTAGCCAAACGCGGTGGATTCGAATCCGCTATTCGGACTCCGAGGGCTATAAATTGGGGGGCTGTCCGACCACTTTAACACACATGGGCTGGGGCACCGTGAC
>SLFV01000455.1 GCA_007124075.1 Roseimaritima sp. | reverse complement strand
ATGGCGGGGTTGTCCAGCAAGTGCCCGGATGTCCATACGCTGGCCTTAGTGCGCGTCGGGCAGTGGCAATTCACAAAACCAATTTATTTTGATGACACGGTGCATGTCGTCACCGAGGTGGTTGACTTGGCCACCCATGGTCGGCGAGCCGGGAAAGTAATTTGGTACCGTCGCCTCATCAATCAGAATAATCAGACGGTACAATGTGGTGAGCTGGAAACGCTGGTCGCCCGGAAAACACGCACTGGGCGTGCCAAGCCGCTGGGGCAGCCCTCGCTGGCCTTGGCCCGGGAGACTTCGTCCTGACCGGTTCACCGCACCCCGTCTACTGCGGACCACCACGCATGCAATTACCGAGCCCAATACCCGTTCTGTTTCTCGCAGCTTGCTTGCTTGCAACCGTTCCGGCGTTCAGTTCCGATCCGTTGCGGTTTGTTCCCGTGGTGATTGACGACCAACCGGGGAACGTCGTGTATGCGGTTACGGTTGCGGATATCGATGGGGATGGGCGACCGGACGTTGTTGCTGTCACCGAAAACGCGGTGCTGTGGTATCAGGCACCGCGCTGGCGAAAACGAGTCATCTTGCAGGGGACGACCGCTCCTGACAATGTTTGTATTGTCGCACACGACGTCGATCGTAATGGCAAAATAGACTTGGTGCTTGGTGCGGGCTGGCCGCGCAACGGCGGCACCCTGCAGTGGCTTTCACGGCAAGCCGATCTGGATCAGCCATGGGAGGTTCACGAAATCGCTGCTGAGCCATGGCTGCATCGAATCAGTTTTGCCAATGTTCTTGGGACGGATGAACCGCAATTGGTCGTCTCCCCGCTGAATGCTTCCAAGCATTCGGGCGCGCGACTGATGGCCTTTCAGGTGCCCGCGAATCCGCGCCGTTCCGGTTGGCCGGTAACGATCCTCAACAGCGAACTGAACCGCATGCACAATCATCTTTGCGTTGATCGTGAAGTGGTGGGATTCACACGGGCAACCGATTCGTTAAGCAAACGCCAGCAGATTACTTTGACAGCGAGTCAGGAAGGAGTATCCGCGATTGTACCGGTGCCTCGCGAGGACAGGGTTTTTCGCAGGGTCCCGCTGCTGTCGGGGGCAACGGGTCAACAGGCGGACCAGCAAGGGGCTGGCGAGGTCAAACTGGGGCGTCTTGTAGATGGTTCGCATTTCATTGCAACGATCGAACCGATGCACGGGACCGATGCGGTTGTCTACGTCATGGGTGATCTCCTTGCCCAACAGCGCCCCGCTCGCGTTGTGCTTACCGATCAGTTGCGAGGTGGGCACGCATTGTGGTGCGCCGACCTCAACGGAGATGGTCAAGATGAGGTCATTGTTGGCTATCGTGAATTGAATCCCAAGGTCGGCATTCTGATTTTTCAGCACCTACCTGACGGCAGTTGGCATCAACACATTGTCGGTCACGAAGTCGCCTGTGAGGATTTAGTTGTTGCGGATCTGACCGGGGATGGTCGTGCCGATATCGTTGCCGGAGGCCGAGCAACCCGCAACGTGGTCCTATACGTTAACGAGACCTCCCAGGTTCAAGAACAACGAAATGCCAATGATTAAGTCGCTGGGCAACTGTGTCGTAACAGGGGCATCCAGTGGAATCGGTCGAGCAATCGCGATTGAATTTGCACGTTACGGTGCAGCCAGGATTTTGGTTCACTATCATCGCAATCGTTCCGGAGCGGAGCAAACCGCGAATCAGATTCAAGACCTGGGGGGTGAGGCGTTTCTTGTTTCCGCCGACATCGGTGACCCGCGGGGACGTCAGGACCTAGTTAACAAAGCCTGGACGGAACTTAGTTCCATCGATGCGTGGGTCAATAATGCCGGTGTTGATGTCCTGACCGGCACGTTGGCCAAAGCCGATTTTGAACAGAAACTGCAGCGACTATGGGAGGTCGATGTATTAGGAACCATCGCGCTGTCGCGTGTCGTAGGCGCTCAGTTACAAAAGCAAACCAGCGGCGAGCATCGACCCTCGATGCTGTTTATCGGGTGGGACCAAGCCGCCGAAGGCATGGAAGGGGATGCCGGTCAGATGTTCGGACCGATCAAGGCTGCAGTCATGGCGTTCAGCCAATCGCTGGCGCAGACTCTAGCGCCACAGGTCCGTGTTAACTGCGTCGCGCCGGGCTGGATCCAAACCGCGTGGGGGCAGCAAGCCGATCCGCGTTGGCATCGCCGAGCCCAGCAGCAATCGCTGCTACAACGCTGGGGAACCCCTCAGGATGTCGCGGCGATGGCGATTCATATGTGCTCCCCATCCGCTGACTTCATAACGGGCCAAGTCGTCAATGTTAATGGAGGCTGGAACCGCAAGCCTGGGTAAACGAATGACCAGGGTCGCACGTGTCGGCGGTGTACCGATTCCAACGGTGGGGCGGAAGGCAACAGTGGCGATCCCTAAGAACGATGACGGGTAGATGAAAATAGGGACCCCCACGCCAAAACTCGAACTACGGTTCTACAGAGGTTCATATCAACATGCCTATTCACTTCGTTTGTTAGGATCCTGATTTCGTGACGACAACGATTTCTGCTGGGTACGCCCCCATCCTAATTGCGACCGTGGTGCCCCATGTGGCATTGCAACTGGACCTGTATATCCAGGATCCCAGCACCAAGGAATATCGGCTTTATTGCGATGCAGATTATCCGGTCACCGAAGAAGATTTGGCACGCTTGCGGGCTAAGGGTGTTTCGCGGCTGTATATTTCTTCTTCCGACCGCGACCGTTACCAGCAGTACCTACGAAAAATTGCTTTTGCTGATGATTCACAAGGCGAAAGCATTGATGCCAGCGTTAGGGCGGGTGCCCTGGGGCCAATCGTGCGCGACTTGATGTCCGAAGCCTTCTCCCAGCGGGATACCAACAAGACTACCGAAGTGGCCGTTCATTTGGGGGGACAATTGGCCGGTTTGGTGTGTGAAACCAATTTCGCAGTGGGCGACCTGACACGGGTGATCAGTCACGATTATGCCACGTTCACGCATTCGGCCAACGTCGCCATCTACTGCGCTATCCTAGCCAAATATCTAGGCTACTCAGCTCAGGAGATCCAGGAAATCACAACGGGTGGTTTGTTGCACGATTTAGGCAAGCTGAAGGTAGATTTGCGGATCCTTAATAAACCAGGAAAGTTGGATGATTTTGAATTCCGAGCCGTCAAGCAACATCCGACCTTAGGGTTTT
>SLFV01000225.1 GCA_007124075.1 Roseimaritima sp. | reverse complement strand
GACCTTCCAGATGGTCGATGTTGTTGACCTTGCCCATCCCACCGACGGCCAGCCACTGACCATCGTGTGAAAACGACAGGGCTCGGATTCCGCCGATCGAATGACGGCGGGCCCGCGGGTCCCATGTGTACAAAACCGGCGTTTCCAATTGCTGGATAATCGCCCCGGAGTCGGCTTGACGCACATAGACTTGTCCGGTGCGGTCGCCGGTGGCAATCCAGGTTCCGCAGGCGGAGTAAGCCACCGCATACAACATGGAAGGGTACCCATGCGGCGTCCGCGACGCATGATCTCCCCATTGATCCAAAAGCTCGCCACTGGCCAAATCCCATAATTTGGTCTGCATGTCATCAGCCACGCTGACCAGACGCGTACCGTCGGGGCTGAGCGCTAAGCCACGAATCCATTTGTCGTGGGCCTGTTCCCGCCGATGCACGATTTCGCCACTTTCGGCTTGCCACCACACCAACGCGCCATCGTAGCCGCCGGAGACCAGGAGGTCGTCATGACGAACCAATCCGGTCACGTAGCTGGCGTGTCCCTGCGGGGCAATCGCGATCGGCTTTGCTTGTTCAGCAAACATATCCAGCCGATGGACTAGAAAATCCGACATGCCCATCAGGATGCTACTTGGACCAGCCGTGTCGGTGGCGCACAACGCAATACTGGGCAGGCCGATCGATTTTTCCACCTGAATCTTGGTCGGCGGAGCGGAACCCGCCGAATCCGAAGCGTCTGTTGCTGCGTCGTTGCTCATCGGGTCTTATCCTAATACGTCAGTGATTGGTGTGCAGCCGAAATCGGCCAGTGGAATGGGACGCGCCCCCAGCATGTATTCGTGTTCGTGGTCGATTCCCAAGGCGGCCAGAATCGTTGCGAACAAATCGCCCGCGTTGGCTTCGCCTTCAATTACGGTGCGACCTTCGTCGTCGGTCTTCCCGTAGGCGACCCCGCCTCGGATGCCTGCTCCTGACAGGCTGCAGCTCCAGGCGCTGGCAAAGTGGTCCCGCCCCAAACTGGCGTTGATCGAAGGCGTCCGCCCGAACTCGCCCAGGGTGATCACCAACGTACGTTCCAGCAGACCGCGATCGTGCAGGTCATCTAGCAGTACGGACAGACAATGATCCAGGTCCGCGCACAGCTCCTGATGCGTTTCGAAATTCTGCCCGTGACTGTCCCACCAGGCGCGAGCGACCTTCACAAACGGCACCCCCGCCTCCACCAGTCGCCGCGCGATCAAACATTGCTGGCCAAATTGCGTCGGGCCGTATTGGTCCCTGACCGCTTCGGGTTCCTGTTCAATGTCAAACAGATCGGCGCTGGCCATTAATCCTTGCACGCGTTGGTAAGCCGACAGGTGGCTGTCGACGCTGTGGCTGCGACTTTCCGCCAAGAATCGTTTGGAAAGCGTCTTCTGCAGCTCCGCACGATCGCGATGAAAATCGGGCGAAACCGACTCCAAGCGTTCAATATTTGCCGGGGTCATGCTGTCGCTTAGGAACATCGGTGCGTACCGTGCTCCCAAAAAGCCACTGGTTCCTTTTCTCCGCCCTTCGGTCGATGTGTACAGCGAGACATAATCCGGTACCTGACTGTCCAATCTCCCCAGTTCGCGAGCCACGACCGCGCCCAAGTCTGGAAACTGTACCCCCGGTTCGTTGCGGCGACCACATTCCATCAATGCTGCCGCCGTGCCGTGGTCCGCAATTTTGGTGTTCAACGAACGAATGATCGCGGTGTGCTGCATTCGCATCGCAACCTGCGGCAGCAGCTCGCTGATATGGATTCCAGGAACATTGGTCGGAATCGCCCGGAAGGGACCGCCCGTGCTGGCGCCCGGTTTGGGGTCCCAGGTTTCCAACTGACTGGCACCCCCTGCCAACCACAACAAAATGACCCGCTTGTCCTGACGTTTCAGTTCGCTGGCGATCAAAGGGTTGCGCAGCATTTGAACCGCCGACATGTCGGCAACCAGTCCGGCACCCGCACCACCGGCGGCAAGTCGCAGGAAACGACGTCGGGAAACAGAAGGGGTCATCAGCAGAATCCTTAGAAGATCTAGTGGTTAAAGCGAGCCTCGGCCCCGGTCAGGACCGCCCAAACTAAACCGCCAATCGCCTGGTCACGATCGGCCGCGAGGTTGGCTAGCCAATCCCCCGCCAATTGTCGTTCGGTGTCGGTTGGCGTCCGCGCAAGAACGTGAATCCAAAGTTGTTGGATCAAGTCCGTTTCGTCGTCGATCGCTTTCAGTTGACCAACCAAATGGGCCGCCGAATCACGGAGCAGGTCGTTATCGACGCGCGGGTTGTTGCTGAAAAATAATGCTTCATCGACCGCGATCTGAAAGTTGTCTCCGGGCAACTCAAACTCCCTGGCCCAGCCACCAGCCTGGTTTTCGATTTCCTGTCGCAAACGATCCCAACGCGAATCCCGCGTCCGTTCGGGGGTCGGAAACTGTGCGGCCGGTTTGGTTGCCACCAATAAACTGGCTGCCAGTTGGCTGGGAGTCAGCGGGCGCACCGCTCCGCGGGCAAAGGTTTGTGGATTGGGCGGCGTGTCACTGCTGTCCCAGCGGCTGGAACGTGCATAGGTTTTGCTGAGCACGATCCCGCGAATCAAACGCCGCAAATCGTATTCGTACTGCGCGAAATCGTTTGCCAACCATGCCAGCAACGGTGGATGGCTGGCTTCGTTCCCGTCGTGCATTTGGTCCAGCGGGTCAACCAGGCCGACCCCCAGCAGTCGCGCCCACGTCCGGTTGACCATGTTTTTGGCAAAAAACCGATCCTCGTCATCCTGCAGTGCAACCTCCACCAAAGCCCGCCGGGGACTGAAGCTGGGGTAGATCATAAACCCAACATTGTCCTCGCGTTCCAGTCGACGCAGTTGTTCCTCCAACTGCTTGCGTTGCTGGTCGTCAAACGGAGGTGTCGGGTCCTCCACCGTGGTTCCCGTCAAAAACGTCAATGCGGCCACTTTCTCTTCCCCCCGCGTCGTCGTGAATTTGACTTCGCCAAAGGGCCGTTCGCTCAATTGGTTTTTTCGCGTCGTAAAGGTCCGCGCAAAAAAGGACTGCATGCCAAAGTAGTGCCCCTGTTCCCATTGACTGACCAGGGGATGGTCATGGCACTTCGCACACGCAATGTTGACCCCAAAAAACAACGTAGCCGTGTCATTGGTCAACGTATCCAAGTCGCGGACCCGTGATTGCAGGAACTGT
>SLFV01000593.1 GCA_007124075.1 Roseimaritima sp. | reverse complement strand
TCGGCGCGGGGGGGGCATTGTTTGTGGTGACTGCGGTGTTGACCGCGCCCTGTTCGCTGTACATCTGGGACCGCTGTCGTAAGCAGTGGCACGCGGTCCGGGCCGACAGCGAGAAAACCGTCCGATGAATCGCTTAATCGCCGCCGCTCGCGACACCATAACGGCTGGCGAGGCTTTGGACGACTTCGCAGACACTTTCGCGGACCTGTTCGGGTTCCAGGACCTCGGCTTCGGCCCCGAGCGCCAGGACTTTGGGCAAGACCTCCAAGTGATGCGCTACCGGCACGGTCAGCAGGTAGGTTCCACCGGGCTCCTCCGCAATGATTTGATCGGGATGCCATGGGTCCTCGCGAATCCAGGCTGACGCCCGCACCGATAGGCGAATTTTCACAGGCACCGGTTTATCGCCTGAAAAAATTCCGATGCTGTTGCTTAGATGCTTGGAAACATCAACTTCGGGATCGGGTTTGAACCATTGCTCCTGCACACTGGCGCGATGAAAACGGTCCAGTTTCCAATGCCTTAGGCGTTCCTGCGGGTCCTGGACTTCGGCCGCGGCGGCCACGACGTACAGACTGGACTGGTAGACCGCCAACCCGTAGGGCTCGATGCAGCGAGTGCTTACCGGACGCCCGACAGGTTCGTAATCGATCTCCACCACACGATGTTCCGTAATGCCGCGATTAATCGAACGCAGGATCGCCTCCTGCCGCTCGTACGACTTCGTCGGTCCCCCCATCACATGGACGCTCTTACGAAACCGCTCGTAATGCTCCCAAACCCCGTTGGGCATCTCCTCTTGAATCTTGTTCCAAAACGACTCGATCCCTTGCCAGTACTGGGTCCCGGCCAAGGGATACAGCAAATCCCGCCCGATCGACAACGCAATCAGTTCGGTCGCCGTCGCGGTGATTTTGTGGATTCCGCGTTCGGTCCTCCCCAACTTGTAGACCCTGCCCCGTTGCAAGCTTTCGTCCTGGATATCGAACCCCGCAGCCACCAAAGCCTCCAGGTCACGTCGGACGGTGCGTTCGTGTAACGACGATAACCCTAAATCCATCAGCAGGTCTTCGCGCAGCTCCTCCAGGGTCCGACCATAACGCGACATTTCCAGCAATTGCAATATCTTATGCTGCCGTATCAACTGTTCGTTTCGAGCCATCGACGGCGCACCTCCTGAGCGTTTTGCAGCGACTGATCGGCAAAATCAACAGCCCGCTTGCAACGCTTCGGCTTCGCGATAGTAATCAGCTTGTTCCAGTCTTGCCGCCGCGGCTTCGTCCAGCACCAGCGTTGCCTGCGGATGCAATTGTAGTGCGGATGCGGTGATTTGCGAGGTCAAAGGACCTTCGATCGCGTCTCGTACCGCAGACGCCTTGTTTTCCCCCGTGGCCAACAGCAAACATTGTCGCGCTTCCAGAATCGTGCCGACTCCCATCGTGATCGCCAGTCGGGGGACACGGTCCAGTGATCCAAAAAAACGTGCGTTGTCCTGAAGGGTTCGTGCGGCAAGTGCCTTCAGCCGGGTGCGACTGGCTAGTGACGATCCCGGTTCGTTAAACGCGATATGCCCGTCGCTGCCAATCCCCAACAGTTGCAAGTCGATCCCTCCCACGTCCTGAATTTGCTGCTCGTAATGACGGCAAT
Organism: Roseimaritima sp.; assembly: GCA_007124075.1. Lineage (GTDB taxonomy): Bacteria > Planctomycetota > Planctomycetia > Pirellulales > Pirellulaceae > Roseimaritima. The sequence continues at coordinate 1,574 of SLFV01000593.1, read as the reverse complement.
GTTCCGTCACGTCGGTTGCCAGCCCATCGGGCACATGCGTACTGGAGGCAGGAATATCGATGTGATCAAACAATTGCTGCCGCATGAAACTGCGATAGCTGTTGGAGTCATCCGCCGGCAACCCGACGTATTCGTCCAGGTTGAAAGTGCGCACGCGACGGAAGCTAAGCCCTTCTTCCCGGTGCATTGCGATTAGACGTTGATAGCACAATACGGGGGTGCCACCGGTGGCCAGTCCCAGCACGACGGTCGGTTTTTGCCGAACCAATTGGCCGATGTATTCCGCTGCCCAACGGCCAACCCGCTGAGCGTTTTCCAAAATCACCACACGCACCGTCGTTGTTCCTCAATCTTGCCGCAGTCTATCGTTCGAAGCGTCTGCCAAAACAGTCCAATTTACCAGCATTTTCATGTTGTGTTTTGCTGATCCTAAAAGGTAGACTCCGACCACTTGGCAGTCTAGACGGCGACAACCGGCAACATTCACCTCAGCGACGCCTCGGGAGTGCCTGCCCATACCGCTGCAGCGATTTCGTGTCGCACAGCGCAGCGCGACGGTGCGGGATACAATCGCCTTACCGCTTCCCCAGAAAGAGTCGACGTGACCGCACCGATGCTTGCTAGCGACGAACAATTGGCCGCGAAAATTGAACTGATTCTGTCCGATGTTGACGGAGTGCTGACCAATGGGCAGATCATCTACGACAATTCGGGTGTGGAGAGTAAAGCCTTTCACGTTCGTGACGGGTTGGGGATCCGGCTTTGGCAAGGTGCGGGTTTACACTTCGGTCTCGTGACCGCCCGCAACAGCCAAGTTGTACGAATTCGTGCTGCGGAGCTGGGGATCAAGATTGTGCGTCAAGGTTTCGAGCGGAAGTGGCCTGCGGTACTGGAGATCATCGACTCCCTGGGCTTGACCCCCGCGCAGACTTGTTTCATCGGAGACGACTTGCCTGACCTGCCGGTCCTGCGTCGCGTCGGCTTGCCCGTGGCGGTGGCCGATGCGGCCGTCGATGTCCGCGCGGCGGCAACTTGGACCACCGCTGCGCCGGGTGGCGAAGGCGCCGTGCGTGAACTGATTGAGCGGTTGCTACGGGCCAAGGATCGGTGGGAAGAGGTCGCGGAAATCTAAATGTATTCCAAAGGCGTGAATTATCTGACTGCCTTGATCCTGCTGGGGGTGCTGGCGGCGGTCTATCAATTCACCTGGGTGGTTTGGTTACAGCCGCCGGAAATTCCGTTTGCGTCGTTGCGACAGGTCGCCCGATCGGTGGAGGATCGTGAGATCTTGCAATTTTTTCCCGACGATTCGTGGCAGCATGATGCGCGCAAGCGAATGACGTTCAAGGATCAAGGGTACGTTTTATTTGGGGAACGCAAGCAGGTCAACGCGTCGCAGTGGCGGGTCTGGCCGGTGACCTTTGTGATGCAACGCGATTCGCAACAAGCAATCATTCTAGAAGCCAACGAGGGAGCAGATATCGCGTTTGCCGAACCGTTGGACATGATGAGCAACAAGACGCCGCCGATCAAAAGCGCGCAATTGATCGGTCAGGTCCGCATCCATTCCCATG
>SLFV01000100.1 GCA_007124075.1 Roseimaritima sp. | reverse complement strand
CCCGATATCTGGGTTACCAATTATGAAAACGATTCGTTCGCACTGTATCGCAACGAAGCTCATGAACGCTTCACACACATCAGTGCCGCGGCAGGAATCTACGCACTTGGTTCTTCGTACGTTGGCTGGGGGACGGTTACCGAGGATTTAAACCATGACGGCAAAGATGAGATATTGGTGACGAATGGTCATGTCTTTTACCGTCCGACGAATGGCGAAAAACCCCAGTATCCGTTCCTGCTGCAGCGCGAGAGTGAACGGTTCCAGCGGTACGACTTTGTGGATCAGGATAGCTATTTTTCCAGCAAGCATGATGGTCGAGGGGTTGTCGTTGTGGACGTGGACAACGACGGTGCTTGGGACTTAGTCTTGACGCACATCAACCAGCCAGTACGCCTGCTGCGGAACGAATGCCCCCGCAAGCAACCGTGGCTGGGGATACGACTGATCGGTCTCCACAGTAACCGCGATGCGATTGGGGCGAGGATCACTGCAATGTCCCCCGATTCTTATCGCAAGTCTGTGTTCGTTTACGGCGGAGGCAGCTATCTGTCCTCACGAGATAACCGCAGAATCCTCGCCTTTCCCGAGGGAACAACAACGGCGGAACTAATTATCGATTGGCCAAGTGGATACCAACAACGCCTAACCGTCAACGGCTTGGATCGATACGTTGACGTCATTGAAGCGTCGAGTGACAAATAGGTTTCGCCTTCGCCACCATTTAGCAGCCTGTTGAAAAAGGGGGCTGACCCTTTGAAGGCCTTGCTGTAATACGAGGAAATCGAGAGGTCGGAGAGGGGCAACCCCGTGTTTCGACCTTGTCTCGCCGGGGGCCTGTCGGGCGGGGTGGCGGTCGACCAACATGCCCACCCGACGTTGACGACGACCGCGGTGCAGCCTATCAATCACCGCGGCGAGGAAACAGAAATTAAGCGTCAATTTGCGGACGGACGGGAGCCTGTCTTTCGCCACGCCCCTCCCCGTCACCACCGCGCCCACGACCGCCTCTGGCACCACCACGGTCGCCACCACGGCGTTCATCACCGCCGCGCCCGCGAAATCCACCCTCCGGCCTGCGTCCAGGTTGACCACCGAAACCGCCGGGGCGACCGCCGCCGACTTGCCCCCCTGCCCCAAAGCCTCTCGCTTGCATCGTCTCCAACGCCTCAGAGGGTTCGCCCTTGAGTTCTTTAAATTTTGTCTGCTGTTCCGACGTCAAGATTTCCATCAGGCTGGCCTCTTCCTTTTCCCGCGCTTCCGCCATTCGCTCGCGAATTTCCTCCCGGCCGCCTCCTTGGAATAAATCACGCATCGACTCTCGGCTCGACTGCCGGACCTCTTCCATTTGCTTGGTTTGTTCGGAAGAAATCCCCAATTTTTCGATCACCTTGGGGTCTGACAGCGCCCGGCTGCCCATCAATTGAATCACGATCTCATTTAGCCGCTTCAATTGTGCTGGCTCAAGCACTTCCTGGATAGATTCTTTTGCCGCGTTCATGCGCTCGGCCAGTTGCTCGCGCATCTCTTCCGCTAATTTTTCTCGTTCCTCGGCGGTTGCATCGCGAAAACGACTGAAATCTGGCCGCTCACCCCCGCGGACTTGTTCCGCTACCTTCTGCAGCGCTTCGCGTTGATCGGGCATGATGTCCACCTCCTCCATCACGGCTTCATTTCGCAGCAAGCCCAAGATCATCATGTCGCTGCTTGGCTGCATCCCACCCAGTCCGCCTCCAGGACCGCCTCGACCACCGAATCCCCCAGGACCGCCTCGACCTCCAGGCCTCTGGGCAGTAACCGGTTGTAAAGTCATCGCGCACAAAGCCACGAACGTAGCTGCACAGAAAAGAAGTCTCATGGGTTTCTCCGTGTGAGGAAAAGGGAAAGCAATCGATTTGACGCGAACGGCCAACTTCATGCTTAAACCGCAGGAATCAGGTCCGGTTTCGCGATTCGCAAAAGTTTCACGAGCACGTCCACGTTCCCCCTAAGCTCCCAGAAATCAACTACAATCTTGCTGATGGCCCATTTGCTTGACCGAAGACCCTCTGTTTCGCGAAGCGCAAGGCGGTAGCGTGTTCTTTTGGGAACGCACAAGTGGTCTGTTACGTCTTAAATTTTAAGGTGGTGATGCTTGCCGGAAGGTCTGCCAGCAGGGGTGCTTTATTTCGGTTTCAATGCCTTTGTCACATCACATGGTGACCCGGAATTCCATGACCAGAATATTGATTGTCGAAGATAGCGCAACGCAAGCGACGCAGTTGAGGATCATCCTGCAAGACGCGGGATATCAAACCTTGACCGCCAAAGATGGTGTTCTGGCCTTGGAAACGCTGGCACAGGAAAGCTGCGATATTGTCCTGAGCGATCTCCACATGCCCAACATGAACGGTTTGGAACTGGTGGCGGAGATTAGGACGCAGTATCCGACAATTCCTGTCATTTTGGTCACGCATGATGGTAGCGAAAACATCGCGGCCGAAGCATTGCAGAAAGGGGCGGCAAGCTACATCCCGAAGCATTTCCTTGAAAAATCACTGTTGCCGACGTTGGCCGGGATTCGCGAGCTCTTGGAGCCGCAGAAGTCAAAAAAGCGTGTCCTGGAAACGTTAGTCGAATCTCGGGCAACCTACGTGCTCAGTAATCAACAAGAACTGGTGCCTCACATCGTCCAGCACCTCGAAAGTGAACTGCGCACCTTTGACTATGGGGACGAAACGGGCTTGTTTCAAATTTCGATGGCGCTAACGGAATCGTTAACGAACGCTATGGAGCATGGTAACTTGGAACTTTCTTCGGAACTTCGAGCCGATGGGGAGGCATACCAATTGGAACGAAGCCGACGCTGCGAGCTGACGCCCTACAGGGACCGGAAGGTGACATTAACCGTGGAAATGTCAGCTCAAAGCGTCCATCTGGTCGTTTCCGACGAAGGCACCGGCTTCGATCCCTCGACCATTCCGGACCCCACCGACCCCGAAAACTTAATGCGAGAAAATGGTCGCGGACTGATGTTGATTTACAGCTTCATGGATGAGGTTCGACACAACGACGTTGGCAATCAGATCACGATGATCAAGCATCGCCAGGGCACTTAGCCCCATGAGGCTGTTGAAAAAGGGGGCTGAACCTCTCCGGCCTCCGATTTCCTCGTGTTCCAGCGACGGCTCCAAAGGGTCCAGCCTGGGCTGTCAAAAATTTGGGGTTGTGGCGATTTCCTTTTG
>SLFV01000031.1 GCA_007124075.1 Roseimaritima sp. | reverse complement strand
GTCGCTGATTCGGATTCGGTGGCGGTGTATCCCGATGAAACACCGCCCGGTGATCCCGAGGAGGAGCCGTTGGTAGAAGAGCTTCCGATGGACGGGTTTGTCGGCTTTGCTGACGAGGCTGAGGCGTCTGATTCCGCAAGCGGACTGTCGGATGTCGAAGGTCTGATTGAAGGAGCGGAGGAAACGATCCAGCAGGCGCAGGATATGGATTTACCCACCGACGACCAGGGCTGGTTCCAGGAAATCGATGAGCAAGTTGATGAGATGCCGGGGTTATCGATCGAGCCTTCAGAGGATTCGGACGAGCACAAGAATTTATAAATTTGGCTATCGATGCTAGGGACGCAAGGGTTAATATCAAAGTATGGAAGTTTCCGCTGAACTGTCCGAACGTCTGTTATTTTTTGTCCACTCGGGGGAATATCGGCCGAGTAAAGTCAAGCAGATCGCAGCGGCGCTAAAGTTGGATCAAGGCGAAGCAAAAGAACTGCGCCGCGTTGTGAAGTTCCTGATCGCTCGTGGTGATTTATCCTACGGTCCTAGCCACATCGTTTTGACGCCAGCAAAAAAAAAAAAAAAAAACGATTCAGTTCGTGGCGTTTTCCGCTCTGCCATCGGAGGCTTTGGCTTCGTCAGGCCCAACAGTGGGGGCACGGAGGCCGATGCTCCAGAGGATATTTTTATCCCGCCGGGACAGACGATGGCTGCGATGGATGGGGATGTTGTGGAGGTGCAAATCGGAGGTCGACGCGGGGTCCGGCGGAGCGAAGGCCGCGTCACCAAAATCCTCAGCCGCGGCAGGCGTCAGTTCACTGGAACCTATCAGCCTAGCGACGACACCTGCCATGTTTTTTTAGATGGCGTTCACTTTGAAGCGCCGGTCGCGGTTGGCGATAACCGGGGTCTGCCGCTGGAACCGGACGACAAGGTCGTCGTGGAAATGGTGGAATATCCGGATGCCGCGGGACAGGGAGGTCAGGCTGTGATCGTTGAGGTCCTGGGCAGCAGTAAGAATCCCGCGATCGACACCCTGACGATCATGCGGCAGTACGGTCTGCCCGAATCTTTTCCTGAAGGTGTTATCGATGCCGCCCGCCAAGCGGCGGATCAGTTCGTGGAGGGACAGATTCCGCCGGATCGGAAAGATCTAACCGAGCTGCTGACGATTACGATCGACCCTTTTGATGCCCGCGATTTTGATGACGCAATTTCATTGCGGTATGCCGGGGGACGCTGGACACTGTGGGTGCATATCGCCGACGTGACGGCGTTTGTAACCAAGGGGGGGGTGATCGATCAGGAAGCACGTCGCCGCGCTACTAGCGTTTATCTTCCCGACCGGGTGATTCCGATGATCCCGGAAATCATCAGTAATCACTTGGCTAGTTTACAGCCTGAACGAAATCGCTTTAGTAAAACTGTGGAATTGGAATTCTTAGAAGATGGAACAATCACTAGCACCGAAGTCTTTAATGCGGTCATTCGCAGTGATTTGCGTTTGAACTATGAACAAGTCGATCAGTTCCTTGCCGCTCCCGAAAGCTTTCAGCGGAAATGGGGCGCTGGTGTGTGCGAACTGTTGACCAAGATGCATCGTTTAGCAATGGGGCTGCGTCGGCGACGAATCAAACGTGGCGCGTTGACCTTGGATTTACCAGAAATCAAATTGGATTTGGACAAATCGGGTAAAGTCAGAGGGGCTTCGGTTGTTAAGAATACCGAAAGCCATCAGATCATTGAGGAGTTTATGTTGGCGGCGAACGAAGCCGTTGCGACGTGGTTGGATGATTTGGAATTGCGATTCTTGCACCGAATTCATTCGGCTCCAGAACGTCGCAAATTGCGGCAACTTTCCCAATTTCTAAAGGACCTGGGGATTCGAGTCGACGATATTGAAAGCCGTTTTGAAATTCAGCGGGTGATCGACGAGGTCTCGGGGATGCCGCTGGAGCAGGCGGTCAACCTAGCCGTTTTACGGTCGATGAGTAAAGCGGTTTACGGTCCTCACCGCGATGGGCATTACGCGTTGGATATGGAGCATTACTGCCATTTTACTAGTCCGATTCGTCGCTACCCCGATTTGATGATCCACCGGTTAGTCCAAAATGTGATCGACCAAGTTTCAACTCCCGACGAACCGTTCGCAATGCTGCTCAGAGAGGGGCACCATTGCAGTGATCAGGAACGTAACGCCGAACTAGCCGAACGTGAATTGGTGCTGTTGAAACTGTTGCATCATCTCAAGAAACATGTCGGTGAGACGATGCCAGCGATCATCAATCGTGTCTATCCAGATGGGTTTTATGCGCGCTGTACCGATCTACCGGTGGAGGGCTATATTTCGGTAAGTCGATTGCCAGCGGATCAGTATCGTTACGAACGCCGGGGACACGTCATTGAAGGGACAAAGCTATTCAACCGCTTCCGCTTAGGGGATCAGTTGACAATCCGTATCGCTCGCGTTGACGTTCGTGAACGAGAGCTATTTTTTGACTTGGTCAAAAATCACACGGTCTCTGGGGAACGGGGAAAACCGCCAAGAAAACGTTCCCAGCACACTAACGGGGGCGTAGGCTCAAAGTCACTAACCAAAAAGAACCGCAAGAAAAAGAAAAAGAAAAAAGGGTGATAAACTCCGCGGGATCAATGACCGACCCTTTGGTCTGCCTTGCCCGGGTCCGAACTGCGTCAATGGCAGGGGCAGGTCTTGAGAGAGTGATCGTTCTTGGGCGGACGTCCCCAGTGATACTATACCTTGATGGTGACGGGACGGGGGTGCTGTGGCACTATTGAATCCGCAAGGAACCCGGCAAACCGAGTTCCCTCCGTTCCTAATTGACGGGTTCGCGTTGGTTCCAATAGGTGATGTATTGTTCGTATTGCTTATTCAGTTCTGTGTCGAAAACCGCTTTTCGCAGTTCTTCTCGTTGTTCGATGAAACGCCCAAAATCCCGGGGGTCATCGGGATGAAAAACGGGACAGGGCCGATCATAAACAATCGTTGCCCCGTTTGCTCCGTCAGCGTGGTACTGGGATAAACCAACAACCCGATCCGCGACATACAGTGCCTCATTCAATTCGTGGGTCACGATCAGGATCGTGTAAGGCTGAGGCACTCCCGCAGCACGCGCGTCGAGATTCTCTTGGTAAAAATGGAGAAGCATAAGTTGTAGTTCCGTGCGAGTCGATTCGTCTAAGGCGCCGAAAGGTTCATCCAACAGCAAGACCTTGG
>SLFV01000261.1 GCA_007124075.1 Roseimaritima sp. | reverse complement strand
AGGGTCGCGATCGCGATCGGCCCCGAAGGTGGTTTCAGCGGCGACGAGGTCGCTACCGCTCAGGCGACCGGTTGGCAATTGGTCGATCTAGGTCACCTCATCCAGCGGATAGAAACCGCCGCGATCGTGCTGGCAAGTTTGGCGATTTACGGCGAGTAGTTTTCCCGGCAATTCCTGCTGCGCAGATTTGGGAGAGATTCAGAGAGAGCGAGAAAGTTCAGACAGTTATTTATCGCACGATGCTAAGAACGTTTGCCAGTGAACGCAGATTCCGAATCAACCACCGCAGCGGACCTGGACGGCCGTCGCATCAGTCGCTCGAACAGCGGCGAGGCCAGCAGCGTGGAAACCACAGCCATGATTACCAAAGTGGCAAACAATTCTGCCGTGATCACGCCGCGCTGCAAGCCAATGTTGATAATGATCAATTCCATAAGGCCTCTGGCGTTCATCAGCACTCCCAACCCCATGGCTTCATGCCGTGGCAAACCGGTCGCCTGGGCCGTCAACCAGCAAGCAACCCCCTTACCCAAAAAGGCTGCGGCCACAACCAACCCACACATCAACCAGAGGTGTACGCTGTTTAACAGACCAATCTGAGTGTTCAGCCCACTAAAAACGAAAAACAACGGCAACAGCAGTAGCACCGTCAGCGGTTGAATCAGTTGGGTCAAATCTCGCGAGAACGTTCCGCGGGGAATCGCAGTCCCCATCAGAAATGCGCCAAAGACCGCGTGCAAACCGATAGCGTCGGTGGTGAAGGCCCCCAACGCCATGCAACAAAGACCCACCACCGCACCAGCATCGGTCAGCCTATCTTGGACGATCAGCCACGCCTGCAACCGCCACAGCAACGGACGCACCACCAGCACCGTGGCACTGGCAAATAGCAATCCGCCGCCGACATTCAGCAATGCGGACGCGGGCTGGCGGTCAAAACTGGTCAGGACAACCGCCAGCAGACACCAGGCGGCAGCGTCATCAATTGCACCTGCGCCGATTGCAACCGTGCCCATTCGGGTTCCTGCCAAGCCTTTGAAATGAATGATCCTGGCTAACATCGGGAAAGCGGTGATGCACATTGCTGCCCCCAGGAACAGGATCGCCTCCAAAGGCGTGGTTTGCGGGGGAAACAACATCGTATGGCGGTGAAAAAACCAGCCCAGCAAGCCGCCGAGGATGAACGGAGCCAACATGCCAGCGATGGAAACCATGACGGAGCTTTTCCAGCTTTGTCGAATGATTTCCACGCGAAATTCCATCCCGACTACGAACATGTACAACGCCAACCCCAACTGCGAGGCGGGGAACAGATAGCTTTGCGTGTCGCGGGTCTGTTGGCTGGGGTCCCAGGGAAACAAAGCCCCTTGCCACTCACGGATCCCCGGGATCGCACCCCACAGGGAAGGCCCCAAGCAAACCCCCGCAATCATCTCCGCGACGACTTGGGGTTGCCCCAACCTTGCCGCGATCAGCCCGACGATGCGACACACAAACAGGATAACTGCCAACTGCAGCAAGAAATGGACAGCTAGCTCAACGTTATTCATGACTCATGCGCGGCGAATAATCATCAGTGTGCTTCCAGCCAATTCTTGCCTGTACCCATTTCCACCACCACAGGAACCTTTAGCGGCAGCGCGGTCCGCATCGCTTGTTCAATCACGGGCATCACCGTGTCCCGTTCGTTGATGGGCATATCGAAGACGATTTCATCATGGACCGACAGCAGCATTTTCGTGCGAAATGCTCCTTGCGATAGGGCACTGTGAACTTTCGTCAATGCCAGCTTCAACAAGTCCGCCGCCGTCCCTTGAATCGGACTGTTCATTGCCAATCGTTCCGCTGCCGCAGCAGCCGTACGATTGCGCGAATCGATATCCCGCAAGTATCGTCGCCGCCCGGTCAGCGTCTGCACGTAGCCGTTCTGTTTGGCAAATGCAATCGTCTGGTCAATGTAACGCTGTACACCGGGATATTTTTCAAAATAGTTGCGAATCAGTTCCTGAGCTTCGCTGCGCGAGATGTTCAAGCGTTGCTGCAAACCAAACGATGAGATTCCGTAGATGATGCCAAAATTCACAGTCTTTGCCTTGTCTCGCATCGACCGCGACACCTCCTCCAGAGGGACCTTGTAAACCTTGGAGGCTGTCACCGCGTGAATATCAGTATTGCTGCCAAAGGCATCCAGCATCCCCTGATCGCCGCTCAGTTCCGCCATGATTCGCAGTTCGATTTGCGAGTAATCAGCCGATAACAACAGATGGTTTTCATCGCGGGCCACAAACGCCGCGCGGATCCCCTTGCCGCGTGCTTTGCGAATCGGAATCGTCTGCAAATTAGGATTATTGGACTGCATCCGGCCAGTCGCCGTCCAGCTTTGTGAATAGTGCGTGTGGACACGCCCGGTCCGTGGATCAACGTAACCGGGCAACTGGTCGACATAGGTGGATTTCAGCTTAACCGCGTTGCGATACTCCAGCACATCGGCCACGATCCCGTGCCGCGCGGAGAGGCGTTCCAATTCGGCCTCGCGAGTCGAATACTGTCCGGTCGCGGTTTTCTTTGGATTCGCCTCCAACTGCAGTTCCTCAAACAAAACGACGCCCAACTGCTTGGGCGAATCAATGTTGAACTCGTGCCCTGCGGCGGCAAAGATTTGCGTCCGCAGTTGTCCAATTTCGTGGGCCAGTTTTTCCGCGTATTGGATCAACGCCTGACTATCCAAACGAATGCCCTCGTATTCCATATCGACAAGCACCGGGATCAGCGGAAATTCAACCTCGTGGCAGACCGTGCGAAGCCCCGCCGCACTCAACCGCGATTCCAGAATCCTCGCGACTCGCAGCGTAACGTCGGCATCCTCGCAAGCGTACTCCGCCAACCTCTGCAGCGGGACATCCCTCATTGAACGTTGGTCTTTACCGTCCGGTCCAATCAAATCTTTGATCGAAATCGGGTTGTAGTTCAAATAGAGGTTGGCCAAATAATCCAACCCCTGCCGCATTTCGGGTTCAAGCATCGCGTGAGCTAGCATCGTATCGAAAAGCGGGCCTGCAACCGAAATTCCTTGCCACTTTAGGATCGAAATGTCGTACTTCAGATTCTGACCGATCTTTGTAATGGCCGGGTTTTCAAAGACGCAACGAAACTCCTCAAGCACCTGTTGGCAACCCTCCGGATCATCAGGACACACAACGTAGTAGGCGGTGTGCGGTTCAAATGCGAACGCCAATCCCAGCGGTGT
>SLFV01000105.1 GCA_007124075.1 Roseimaritima sp. | reverse complement strand
TTCCCCAAGACTGTCAACAATCCAGTCAATGGCAGGAAGGCGGTTGCACGAAAAACAAAGAAGATGCCGTCACTGAGCAAGGAATAAAGGAAACGAAACTGAACCTCCCAGCGGCAAGTCTGGGCACGATCAAGTTGACGAACGATGATTGTTCAAGCAGTTGTGGGCCGTTTCGATTGCTGCCTGCCAAAGCTAGGCCATCTAAAAGCAATCGAGAGTTGTCGATGAAACAACATTCACAAGAAACACCATCCTGCCGACGTCAGAGGACGCCCTTAGCAGCCACCGGAGGGTCGCAAATCACGAATACGCTTCATGCTTGTGAGCATCAGTATAGCTCGGACGAGGCAAGTGTCAACATCAGTGTAGGCCCTAAATCTACCTTCGGGAAACAAAAAAACGACTTAATTTATGGAAAAGTTTTTGCTACACCCGGCAAATAGCTTGTAGCCCGGTGATCGATACTGCCGATACGACCCTCAAAGTTTTCTTTCGCGACAGCCTGATGGCCGTTCTCGCGACCAATCCAGGAGATTTCTGCGTATGTTCCGTGAATTACGAACCGCCATTTGCTTTTCGCTAACGGGTTATCAGCGAAGGGCTTGGGGTTGCGCAGCAGTGTTTCTGGCTCTGCCGCTGTTGGCTGTTTCTACGCAGCCGACCATGGCGCTTGCGGAAATCGCTTGGCAAGACAATCTCCGCACCGCACATGCACAGGCTAAGCAGGAGGGTAAGCACCTGCTGCTGCACTTTTATACTGATAACTGCGTCTGGTGTGACAAATTGGAGGCGGGGGCCTTCAAATCGCCAGAGCTGAACGCAGCGCTGGATTTGCACTACATACCGGTGAAGGTCCACGCAACGAAAAACCCCACGCTCACCAAGACTTTTCGTGTCAACCGGTTCCCGACCGACGTGCTGGTGACAACCGACGGCGCGGTGCTGGCTCATGGTGTCAGCCCGCAGACCTCGGAGGACTATGTTGCGATGTTGGCTCAGCATACGGGGCAGTTGCCGGGAGGCTCAAGTCCGCAACCGTCGCGTGATTCCAGCGGGGCTCCTATTGCGGGGCAACCGCAGTTCAACCAGTTCGCCGTGGCAGAACCGCAGGCTCCGGAGTCGGTTGCGGGACAGCCCATGGTTGGGGCTCATATCAATCCCTACGACGTTGTCGGAGTGGAAAGTCGATCGGACAGCCAAGCAGCGGGAGGAACCGAGTTCGCTTTACCGGCGGAGGAGGTTCAGGGGGAGGGGTTAGCGTTCCCGTCGCCAATTGCCGCAACAGTCGCCAGTCATGGTCGCAGCCCTGTTCCCTCGGGCATGGATGGCGATGCTGCCGAGCAGCCCACGACCAATCTGGAGCCACCTCGTAATTCATCCGTCTCGTTCGAGACGCCGTCATTGGCAATGCAGGGCTACTGCCCCGTTACTCTGATCAACGAGGACCGCTGGCAAGCCGGTGATAGTGACTACGGGCTTATTCATCTGGGGCACTTATATTTATTTGCTAACAACGAAGCACGAACAGAATTCCAAGCTGATCCTGAAAAATTTACCCCGGTGCTCAACGGTTTGGATGTCGTGCTATTCTTCGAGGAGCATCGCGTGGTCGAAGGGAGTCGCGAGTGGGGTTTGAAAGACCCGGACTTTCAGCGCGTGTTCTTTTTCGCTAACGAAGATTCTTACAATCATTTCATCGAGAACCACGAACGGTACACGCGATCCGCGATCGACGTAACGCGTCAAGCAGCCAAAGATGCCAATCGCCAGGTTCGCTAAACGCCTGTTCTATCTGCGGCCAGGGCCGCGACGACCGGAAATTAAAAAAGTTGGATTCAAGGCCTCGAATCTAGTCCGCTCCATTTGGAAGTGGCCGCGGGAAATGCTGATCATCCGCACCTCGGGTAAGATCCCTGTAGCTGCGAGCACTTTCTGGACTGCCACCAAGTTGTCCGGACTGGAAACGTTGACAACGATGCGTCCACACGCTGCCAGCCTGTCTGTGGCAGCCGAAACCAAGCCTGGAACCACCCGGCCGCTTCCCCCGACAAAAATCGCGTCAGGGTCGGGTAAGTCTTGCCACGCCTCCGGGGCTTGGCCGTGAACTGGAATCAACGTCTTGCAGTCGAATAACGCAGCATTCTCGGTCATCAGGCCGTAGTCTTCCGCGTCCATTTCGATCGCGAATACGCGACCACGATTCGCAATCGCCGCAGCTTCGATCGCTAACGCTCCGCTGCCCGCTCCCACATCCCAAACGGTGCTCTCCGGCATCAGGTCCATTTCCGCCAACGCCACGCATCGGACTTCAGCGGGTGTCAGTAAGCCGCGCTTGGGGCGGGACTGCAGAAAGCTGTCGTCAGGATTGCCAAATAGTCGTTTGGAACCCGATTCGTTGGGCCGATCCGCGGCGTGCTTTTTTCGGACCAAAACCATCACATTAAGTGGCGAAAATTCGCTATCAACAATATCCTCCAATTCGCCCTGGGTGACGGTTTCTCGGGGGGAGCCGAGGTTTTCACAGACATAAACGGTAAAGTAATTCACCCGGCGATCAAGCAACGCGGTGGCGACCACCGACGGGGTTAGTTGCTCGGTGGTGAACAGGCCTACCCGGTCGGCCGTGCGAACCGCATCCATGACCCTGCCTAGCGACTGGGAAGCAAGGTTGGCCAGGTATGCCTCGTCCCAGCTTTCCTTCACGCGGGCAAAGGCCAATTGCATGCTACTGACATGCGGAACAACCTCGAAGCGGTCCTTTCCGATCACGTCGGTTAAATACTGGGCGATCCCGTAGAATAAGGGATCTCCCGAGGCCAGTAGGACCGCTTCCCGATCGCCGACTCGCTCGACAGCATCACGCAAAGATTTCAGGTCACTGCCAATGACGATCCGCTCTTTGGAGTCATCGCCCATTCGTTTCAAGACCGAAGCGGACCCGAGCAGAATGGGCGTTTGCTGGATCAGTTGCCGAGCGTAACTGGATAATCCGTCGAGGCCGTCATCGCCGATTCCAACAATTTGGATGCGTGAATTTGCTGCCACGGCCAATCTGCTCGCTTGAATAATTGAAAAACGCCGATGTCAGACTCGCGGTCAAACATCGGCGTCAATGCTCTGGTTTCGTAGTGATTCACGCCAAATTTGGAAGACTAAGCATTAAACGAACTTCCGCAACCGCAAGTTTTGGTGGCGTTCGGGTTCTCAAAGGTGAATCCCTTCTTTTCCAAGGAGTCGTACCAATCGACGACCGTCCCG
>SLFV01000412.1 GCA_007124075.1 Roseimaritima sp. | reverse complement strand
GTCAGGGCTTTGCGTTGCGTCCGCAGTGCCCAGCCGTTTTGCGGCCGATTCCGGTGCGCTCCGCGAGGATTCAGGTGTCCGGTGGCGGTCGGACTGGTCCGCAGGTCCCGTTATATCAGCGGTCGAGTGATCGTCCGCTTGCGGCTCAACCAGACCGGCTCCAAAACCGGAGGGTTTCCGAGTCGATTCCCGTTTGCCCGTCCGCTCTTTGGTTCTGGAGGGAAACTTTTCCAGCTCTTTCTCCTTGCTGGTCTCCCCTGCCGCAACGGGCGGGGCAGTCGCTGCAGCCGTGTCAGGCGTGGTGTCGGTTGGCTCGATCCCAAGTTCGTCGACTAATTCGTCCCACGATGCATTCAGCTTGGCACCAGATTGAAACCCCGGAAGGGTCGTTTTCGCAGGCGGGGTAACCAATTCTTGGATCAGGTCACTGGAAACGTCTTTGGAGGGAGCAGCCCCGGTAGGCGGCGGGTCGGTCGCTGGTGGCGACTCGGATTCCGGCGAGGGATCTTGAGCTTGTCGAGGTTCCGGAGTCAGGGGGGAGGAGTGCGTCGGTGGTTCCGCCGCATCGGGGGCCCCCAATAAACGGGTTAGTGCCTTCCAATGGTCAGACATGGTCATAAATGGTGGTCAGTAAAATGCGAAAGGATCGTTGATTGCAGTTTATCAGTGATACTAGTTTATAATTCAACCGGAGATGGCGTAACCCGAAATCGCCCCCCTCCAAGGAGCTAATTTAAGGTGATTTTCCGCCACAATCATTCGGATTGTCCGGTTTTTCTCGGATTGATCTTGCATTCACCCTGCGAAAACCGCGAGTCTTGAGAAACTTAGGCCCTCGGTCGGAGGGCCATTATTTTAGGTAAATCACGGCCGGTCGGACCCGAAGCCTCGCCGCTATGTCGCGGCCTCTTCTGTCCGTAACTGAACTTTTGGCTATCAATTGTGCTCAACAGCCTATTGAATCGGATCGCCCTTTTTAGTGTCGTGACGTTTGGCATCTTCATGGCCATGGGTTGTGGTCGCCTGCTGTATCGATTGCACACCCCCGCACCAGTAGGGGTTGTTCCCAATCCGTTGGAATTGCCGTTGGTGCAAGACGATTTCCTGTGGCATCAGGTCGTCGATGTTGTGGATGATTACTTTCGTATCCAACGCGAAAGCCCCGTTTTGAATCGTCCTGGGTTGGTGATGGAGGGACGGTTGGACACGTCTTATCAGGCAGGTGCCACGGTCCTGGAACCGTGGCGCAAGAATAGCACGCACGGCTTTGAACGTTGGCAGAGCACGTTGCAGTCCATCCGCCGTAGGGCTACTGTTTTCGTCCGCCCCTCACCGGCTGGCTACAGCGTCGAAGTTGTCGTGCAAAAGGAGTTGGAAGATGTGGATCGTAGTTTGGATGCGACCGAAGGAGTGGCCGCGACACGACACGATGGGACAATTGATCGCGCTATCAACACATTGAATTACCAGCCCATCACATTAGGATGGATACCGCTGGGGCGGGACGTATCGCTGGAGCAGGTTATACTGCAGGATATTGCAGATCGCGTTACACAAGCCGACTCGCCCAAACTGGGACATCCCTGATTCACGACGCTTATTTTGACTCACGACGTAATTTCTTTATGCCCGGAAGATTAATCGCGATTGGCGACATCCACGGTTGTTCGCGGGCCTTGGAAATTTTGCTGAATCAAATCGAACCAACCGCTGCCGATTGCATCGTGACGTTGGGCGACTACGTGGATCGCGGTCCTGATAGCCGCGGGGTCATCGAAAACTTGTTGACGCTCTCGAAACGCTGTCAATTGATCGCTTTACGCGGCAACCATGAGGAAATGATGCAGGCCGTTGTCGGTAACCAGCAACCACCGGGTTTCTGGCTGCGGCATGGTGGAGTCGACACGCTGGATAGTTACGGATTCGTCGGGGACCTGGAGGTGATCCCCGATGCGCATTTAAAATTCTTGGAAGAACTGATCGACTTTTACGAGACAGAAACCCACGTCTTTACCCACGCGGCGTATCAGCATGACCTTCCGATGGATCAGCAACCTGCGGAACGTTTGCGGTGGCATTCGCTCCGTGATGATGTCCCGCTGCCCCACGTGTCGGGCAAACGGTTTGTAGTGGGACATACCGCTTCGCTGGAAGCGGAGATTGTGGACCTGGATTACTTGGTCTGCATCGACACGTACTGCTACGGGGAGGGGTGGCTTACCGGCCTGGATGTGCGTGCAGGAACGGTTTGGCAGGCGAATCAAGCGGGCCAATCTCGCACGCGTCCACGAATTTGAAAGTCGCTCTCAATCCCAAGGTGAGTCAAGGTGAGTGGACGGTCGCCGTATTCCTTGCGGAAGACGATAGAGCGGAAACCAAGGGCAATCCGATCCGTCTATTTCTTCATCTTTTCCAACGCATCCGAACATGCGGTGCTGAGTGCAGCCCAAGCATTCTCAAGCCCCTCTTTTAGGGAATCCATCGCATCGCTGGACTGGTCCGATAACCGGGCAAGTTCCGCTTTGCCAGCGTCTAGCTTGTGTTGAAACTCGGAAATCTTCGCGTCGAAATCCAGTTGAACATCGGCGCTTGCCCCTTTGGATTTGGCCCTCAGTTTGTCAAGCTCCGCATTCCACTCGGCGATCTTTGCTTCTAATTTCTGCTTGTAAAGGTCCTGATTTTCCACTGAAAAACCTTTCTTTGTTGATGTAAGTTAACGATCCCGCTGGGCCGGAGAGGGTAGGTCCCTTTTCCAGAAGATGCTCAAAAGTCCCTAGTCAATGACCGGATTTTCCTCCGAAACTTGCTGATCGGGTCCGTCCACCGTTGCCGGAGGTTCCATTGGCGAAGACCCTGAAGTCGAACGGAACAATATGAAGGCGACTGCAGACAGCAACACAATCGCGAGGATGATGGGATACATTGCGCCGGTGAGCAACATCGGACTGGACGGTTCTACCTCGCCCATCGGCCTGTCTTCCGCCTGAACAGATTGCTCAATCTTTTCGCCAAGCGTGTCTGTTGAATCTGTCGATGATGCGTTCTGGGATTCGCCCGTCTGGTCAGCCTGATTCATTTTCTTTCCGTTTGATAGAGTAAAAATAGCCCCCTGCTTCAGCAGGCATCTGAACAATGTTGACCATAGGCAAGCAATCGTAGTGCCAAACCTTTGGGTTGTGCGTCTCAAGCCGATTTGGCGACGGATTCGCAGGCACTCTGGTGCCTGATTGATCAAAAAATCGTTGTTCTGAAAAGGGGGAATAGCTCTATGGATGTACGGGGGTATTGATTTGCCCCGGTGGAACATGCCTGGTCGCGTTGCCGCATATTGAAATGGAGTCGGCAACTGGGCAACTGAACGGGACGGAAGGGCGAGTCCCATTCGATTTTTTCGGTGCTGAAAAACAAAGCACAGTTCGGCTCTTGCTGCTGGTGAATTGTGCATCCCTGCTAGGGTTCGAGAAAACGCGAATTTTAATTGTCGAGTTTTCCAGGTCAGCCACCTCAGGCTACCGTCAAAAAACCCTTCCTTAAGGCTGATTCTTCGAACGGCGTTTTCACGCTGGCTTGTGATTTGCCTCGGTTTGTTGGGCGTGATGCCAGCATGATGGGGGGGGTGATGTTCGCGTTCATCGGCCCAGCAATTGCTTTAGAACTGGCGGTCCGATCGAAATCTTTTCCTTTCTTTTGAGGTGGTACGTATGTGTTACAGGGGTAGTGGTATGAGCCGCGCGAGATACCGAGGTTTTACATTGGTGGAGTTATTAGTCGTGATTGCGATTATCGGGGTGTTGGTCGGTCTTTTGCTGCCAGCGGTTCAGGCTGCCCGCGAAGCTGCCCGGCGCATGCAGTGCAGTAACAATCTGAAGCAAATTGGTTTGGCAATGCACAACTACAGTGACGTGCATAAGACCTTTCCTTATGGTCATCGATTGGAAGTTGGTGGGGATTCCCAACGCCGCGATAATTGGTTTCAAAGATTGTTGCCATTTGTCGAACAGCAGGCGTATTACGACTTGTACGACAATGCCCACATAACGATTAGTCCTTTCGCGGCCGAATACATTCATCGCTTGCCCGAGTCGATCGCTGGGATTGCAGTGCCCGGATTTATGTGTCCGTCAGACCCCGCGGGTCCCGCCAGAGGGGGCGGCGGTTCCGATAACGGATTCCAAGGGAATTATGCGGTTTGTGCTGGGGGAGGGACGCCCATTTCTCCTGTGATTGATCCGACAGTGGTGCTGAACCTGAACATGATCACGGAAGATCCGGGTGGAATGTTTGGTCGTCAGCGAGCGCGCGGTTTCCGCGATTGTTTGGATGGAACTTCTAACACGCTGTTAGCCAGCGAGGGAATCATTCGCGGTTCACGCGGTGGTTCTTGGGGTGGTCTGGGCGGTTACTGGGGGGGTGCCCCGCACGGATCTTTTGGGTTTTCCACCGGAGAGGCACCCAATACCACGGTTCCGGACCGCGTGTATTCGTGCAAAAACGCCAATGATTTGTATCGGAAAGCACCGTGCGAGAATGGGCATGCCGACGGCTTGCCAGGAAGATGGAATTTTGCACGCAGTTATCATCCAGGAGGTGTGCTGGCCGCGCTTTGCGATGGGTCTGTTCGGTTTGTCTCAGAGTCCGTTGATCGGAACACTTGGCGAAATCTGGGCAATCGGGCTGATGGTGGGGTATTGGCCGAATATTGATTTAGGCAGTTTTCGTGACAGGTCGACCGATGGAGATTCGCGCAAGATAGATTTTGGGTCTATCGTTATTGGTTGCGAGTTAATTGAGACGTTTCGGACATCGTCAATTGAGAGGCAAAAATCATACATGAATCGTATTGGTAGTTTTATTGGACTCTTTCTAAGCGTAAGTCTGGTGGGGTGTGGCTCTTCAGACGGACTGGTAACGATCTCTGGGAATGTTACTTTCGAGGGCGTTCCCGTGGAAAACGGGCGAATTCAGTTCCGTTCGTTAACTGGCGATATGAGGGCCTACTCTACGGAGATTGAGGATGGCAAGTATGAGCTTGCACTGGAACCTGGGCAGTCGAGAGTGGAAATCTACGCTTCACGGCTGATCCCGGGCAAGACGGTGGAAGTCAATCCAGGTGAATTTGATCCGGTGGGTGAGATGTACATTCCAGAAAAATACAACTCAAGGAGTGAGTTGACAGTTAGCTTGGAAGCCGTCGGCGGGACACACGATTTTGACCTCTAGCGGGTGGTGTTTAATACGCTTCTGGTTGTCGCCAGGCGACCAGGAGCGTTTTGAATAGGATTTTTATGTCTAGCCACAAAGACCAACCCTGAATGTATTGATGATCCAGTTCGATCCGTCGCTGCATTTTGTCCAGCGTGTCCGTCTCGCCTCGACTGCCGGATACTTGTGCCAGTCCAGTGATTCCGGGTTTGACTTTATGCCGCAGCATGTAACCGCGAATTTGGGTGCGATAGTGTTCGTTGTGGGCAGTTGCGTGGGGGCGAGGGCCAACCAGTGACATGCTGCCGTCCAGGACATTAAATAGCTGGGGTAGTTCGTCCAGGCTTGTTTTGCGGATAAAAGCGCCCACTTTCGTGATCCGCGGGTCCGATTGGGTAGCTTGTTTTACCACCGGGCCATCCTCGCATGTTTTCATGGAGCGGAACTTCCAGACGTGGATTTCACGTCCGTCCAATCCGTAACGCCTTTGGCGAAAGAAAACCGGACCCGGGGAGGTGCATTTGACGGCCAGCGCGACAATGCACATAGGCACTGCTGTCAAGACCAACGCGACGATTGCCAAGGCAATGTCTGCGGCACGTTTGGCAATCCCGTCGACACCGTACAGCGGATTCTCGAATACGCTGACTGCGGGAAGCCCGCCTACATTGGTCCAGCGTGCGTGCAGCAGTTCGAACACGAAGAAGTCAGGCACGATGTAAACGGAGACCGTCGAATCGCTCAGTTCGTCCAGGATATAGCGAATGCGATCTTCCGCTCGCATCGGAAGGGTGATTAGGATGGCATCAATCTCTCCTCGCTTTGCCTGGCCCGCCAGCGTTTGTAGGTTGCCATTGAGCGTCACGTTTGCATCCTCATCTGCAGCCAGACGGTCGGTACCTCGGTCGTCGTAGAACCCCGCAACCCTTAAACCTAAACCGGGGTCTTTTGCAATCCGCTTGGCTGTCTGTAGGCCCAATTCGTTTAGGCCCGCGATTGCGACGCGGCGAATCCCGATGTCGCGTTCAAGAAAAACTCGCTGGACAATCCGCGCCAGCATGCGAACGAACACGATCAGGCAGGGAGTCGTAACGATCCAGACGGCCAATAGCGAACGCGCGAACGTTTCTCCGTAACGTGTCGCAATTCCCAGTAGGGCCAAAGACATTACGACGAGTCCCCAGGTCACAATGACCGCCAGTATTTCTCGATCGATCGCTTCACCAGCAAACCGCCGAGACAGCCCCGTGACCTGGGCTGTCAGCAGAAACAGCACGACCGCGACCAGCCCTAGGGCTTGCGTGTTATCGTAAATTTCGCGATGGGCAATGCCGTGGATGGCAATCAGTGACAGGAAGATGGAGCCTGCATCAAGCGTAGGCAGTAGAAAGTCCCAGCCGGAGCGATGAGCCCGAATCGAAGGATTGGTCGACATATCGTTGAACGCCTATCTATGTGCGAAAAACAAACCCCTTTTTCGCAAGCGTAGCTCACCATTTAAGCTTTCCAGTCCATTCCCAGGTCCAGCCAAGTGGCTTGATGCGTCAACGCCCCGCAGCTAATCCGTTCTACACCGGTTGCAGCGATTTGAACGATGGTATCAAGCGAAACGCCGCCGCTGGCTTCCAGTTCGACTCCGAGTGCCAGTTCATTTCGCATCCTTACCGCCCGTCGTAGTTCGTCCACGGTAAAGTTGTCCAGTAACACAATGTTGGGCCCCGCTGGCAGGACCTCAGCCAATTGTTCCAGCGAATCCACTTCCACCTCGATAACCTCCGGGGCTTGGGCCAGATCGGCCTGCCCGCCCGCCCAACGTTTGGCGATTTCAACCGCGCTGGCTGGCGACATTGGCGCGTCACTACCACCTCCCAAGGCCAGGTGGTTATCTTTGATTAAAAATCCGTCGAAGAGGCCAGTGCGGTGATTACGTCCGCCGCCGCACCCGACAGCGTACTTTTCCAGTCTTCGCCAACCCGGTGTGGTTTTTCGCGTGTCGTACAGTTTGGCGTTCGTGTTGCCCAATGCAGCAATGAATCGAGCCGTCTGGGTAGCGATCCCGCATAACCGTGACAGCACGTTCAGCAACACCCGCTCTGTTGTTAGCAGGTCGCGAGCATTGCCGTGCAAACGCAAGATCGGCTTGTCAGGAGTCAGGGATTGACGATCGGTTTGCAGGAATTCGGTCTCGATCGCTGCGTCCATTTCATCGATCATCCAGGGGACCGTGACCATGCCCGCACAGACCCCGGTTTGGCGTGGGACCACCTCGCAACACCCCTGGGCGTCGCCCGCAATCAAGGCAACAGTGGTCCAGTCCAGCGAACGATCCAGGTCTTCGCGAACCGCCAGACGGACTAACTGCCGACAGTCGTCCTCCATCGCTTGGTCAGGCATGACGGTGGCGTAATCCAGGCGGGGCATGCTTGTTCCATTTCAAAAAAGTAGCGACTTGGTCACTGCGAGATTTACCTACAAAGTGAAACGGTTGTGTGTCCAAATGGTAGCGACTTGCTTCAGACCGTGACACAATAATGTAATCAACGGGTGATCCTTGCAAGCGTTCATCGACGAATCATCAGGAAGCAATGTCGTTCCCGCCATCTCAGATGCGCGCTACCCCAGCGCCCAGCAATCGCATTGAACAACCGCTGGTGCAGCGCACGGCGGGCTGGCTGTGCGCTGTCTTGGCGGTTGCCGTTGGTGGTTCGTACTTCAACCAACGCAATCGTCGCGGCGATGGGCAACAAGCAACGCCGCCCGCTGTCTTACTGCGTTTGGACTTGAATCTAGCCACTGCGGAGGAACTAGCTTTGTTGCCTGGTTTGGGGCCGGTCACCGCACGCAAAATCATCGAGGACCGAGTGCAATTTGGCGATTTTACCTCCGTCGAGGGCTTGAGACGAATCAAGGGTATTGGGCCAGCGACGGTCACCCAGGTAGAACCGTTCCTGCAAGTCGAAACGGAAGCCCAGCGGCAGGGGTTGGAGGAATCCTAGGCGGATAACCGTCTGTTGGAAAAGGGGGGCAGGCCCTTTGGAAACCTTGCAAAACCAATTGAATATTAAGGGGTCGGACGGGGGCAGTCCTCTTTTTCAACAGCCAGTCCAACCAGCGACGCGGACCACCTCAGAACTTAATGCGAAATTCGTACCGCTTGTTTCGCAATGAACAGCGGTGTCTCCAGACCGGTCAGGTAGCTCAGTTCGCCGTGCAGTCCGATTTTCTTGTTAAGATGCATTCGCAAATTTACCCCTGGTGCGGGGCTGACGTAGGCCAGGGTTTGCCCCGCGGCGTCGGTCAACGCATAGGGTGGCGCATCGGGACGGGCAGAGAAGACTTGTACCAAGTAGCCTTCGCGATCAAACGGGACAAGCCCAGCGGTCGGTGGTGGCGCGGGCGAGTCTGCTGCGGATTTGGTCGGGTCCGAGCGTTCTCCCGATGCCTGTTGGTAGTCTGCCAGGGCGGTCTCGACGGGGGGGTGCCCGTCGCGGCGCCGCGCGACACGCTGATACTGTTCGACCCGATCTCGCAACACCCGCGCCCGGCCCAAAGCAACCGGATCGGTTAGCTGTTCCAGCCAGTACGTGGATCGCGTGCGGATGGGTTCTACCACACTGGCGGCGACTCCCAAAGCCATCTGCCGCGATAATTCCAGTTGCAGTTCGTCAACATCCGCATGCGCGACCCGTTGGGAAAGCTGTTTTCGCTGAGTCTCCGCCAACTGCGGGTCGAAGGCAGGTTGCGGTGATGAAACAAGGGTTGCGGGTGTGATGACAGAAATGGAGCCATGCCCGATGGTGGGAACGGAATCTTGACGTGTCCCCACGACCCAACTTTGATCGTCCGCATTCGCATTCGCCGTCGGAGGGACAGCGGCCTGATGGCGGTCGATGTCGCGGACCTGAACTTCCCCTATCGATTCCAACGTTGGCTGCTGGTAGTTTGCGGGAACCAATCCGCTGCCGATCGGTGTTTCCGACAGAATCCCGATCGGTTGGACGTGCCCGAGTGATTGTTCGTTCAGCGGAGTCAGTGGGCTGTCCCAGCGGTCGTGTTCCTTTCGCGAACTGTCGGCCGCCGACTTGGTGGCGGCTGGATCACGCGTTCGATTCAGCGGCCGACCCGAGGTATCGGTCGCCAGGTCCAGATCCTCTCCACGCTGCTCCGGGACGTCTTTGCTGGCGACGGTCTCCGTAACTTTCGCGGTCGCAGCAGTCCTGTTTGTTTGGGCGTCAAAAGCGAGCTGACTAGCCATGGCGATCGATTCCCGGACGCTCTCCTCGGCGGCTCGACGATGCATGGCTACCAGTTCCTCGGAGCTTTCTACGATCTGTGACCGATGCACCCAGCGAAATTCTCCCGAGGGCGGCACGATTCGGTACCATAGTTCGGGGCCTTTGCCGCTATCACGTTCGGTCTTTCCCAGGATGATCACTTTTTCACCCTCAGCCAGTTGTACTTGCCAACGATACTTTCGGGCGCGTCCCAAATGGGTTCCGATCCAGGCAACGGCGGTTCGCTCTTTGACAATCGCGGAACGTTCCGTCGCGTCGGTCACCAAACTATCGGCTGGTACCCAGGAGAAACTGCCCGCAGGCGGACGAATCCCTAGCCAGCCGTCTTCCGATTCCAGGTACACTTCGACTTCCTGTCCCAAACGCAGCGGATCGGTGCGGTAGTAATCACCCGACGGCCCGCAACGGGCAAAACTGTTCTCATGAGCGACAAATGCCACATACGGTTGGTCATTAACGTCTTCAGTGCCCCACGCGGTCACAACGAACAGACCGAACAGACCGAACAGCAGGGATTGAAAACTCAAATTACGCAATGATGTCACGGCTAGGTTCCTCCATGGGTCGCTGATACCGCAGATGCGCCAAAGCCCGCAAGATCGGTTGGGCAAAAACCAACAACCAAAAAACGGGGCTGCCCAGAAAAAGACTGTCATACGGCCTAGTAGTCAGCGGGCAAGATGCGTTACGTAGCGTCGTATGTGGGCTGCAGTACGATCGTATCCATCACGTTGTAGGTCGGTCCGCGTTTGTCCAAAAAGCTTGCGTAAACCTGTACGGTATCGACCAGCATGTCGCCAAGATCAACGTCACAATGCGGTTTCATGCGATCCCGCAGGGCGTCGATCGATTTCCCGCGCCGACGCACTCGGCCCAAAGTCAAATGGGGTCGCCAGTCACGTGGTTCGGGCTTGAAGCCTACGGTGGCATAGGCCTGTTCCAGTCGCGAAACCAGTTCGGCCAACACCGGACCACCACGGGCAATACTCGCATGGATGACCCGTGGACGCCGCATGTGCGGGAAGGCATCGATTCCGGCGAAATGCACCCGCGTCTGGGGGGTGGGTCCGCAGCATTGTCGGGCGATCTGACAGACCTCCGCAATCCGGTTGTTTTCAACCTCGCCCAAAAATTTGAGCGTCAGGTGTAAGTGCTCCAGCGGTACCCAACCAACGCCATCGCCTGCAAGCTGCAGGTCCTGAACCAGTTTCTTTGCGTGTCGCCGCACAGGCGTTGAGATTGGAATAGCTATAAAGGTGCGTATCTCTTTCATCGTCTTTCTCGTATCAACCATCTGGCCAGGCGTCCCCTTGGAAGAGGGGGTTGGAGGTTAAAGGCCTCCTCACCCATTGCCCGCAAGACACGATCCGCAGCGATGAATCCGCTGATCACCGCCCCTTCCATCGTGGCGGGCCAGCCCGTTGCAGTGTAGTCACCTGCCAAATGGAGTTGCGGTAAATCGGTCTGAGCGGAAGGGCGAATGGCTTCGTAGGCGGGTTGGACCGAGAAAACCGAATTCGGATCGGTCACAATCCGCGATCTTAGCAGACGAGCGTCGTTGGCGGCGGGGAAATGGATCCGCAGTTCCGCCAGGATTTCAGCGATCACGTCCTCCGCCTTGCGGCCACGAAGGTCGTGCGACGCACTGACGACAACCTGGAAGTAATGCTGCGGCTCGTCCCCGTGTTCCCGATCCGATTTCGGAATCTGCGCAGCATGTGGCTGGGGTTGTACCCTGTTTTCAGTTCGCGACGCACCGGTTTGCGTGGGATCAGGACGAAACAGCCATTGTGCCAGCCCGCCGACCAGTACGCTGTGGGACCGATCGGTAATCGGTCGATCAAACCATAAGTGGATTCCGCTGATTGGTGAAGCAGGCATCGTCGTAATCTCCCGCAGCCTCGGTATCGCTGCTTCAGCGGCGGTACCCCGAACCAGCCGTTCCAGCCCATGCCAAGGTACCGCCAGAATCACGTGTTCGGCTGCCAGCACGCCGTTGCCGACACAGACGCCCTGCAAGCGAGCGTGCGAGAAATTCACGCTACGAGCGCTTGTGCCTGTGTGCAGTTGCACCCCGAGGGCACGAAGCAGATTTGCCAGTCGACCACCGAAAAGATCCGCCAGAGGGGGCTTTGGAATCCATACATCGGCCGCGTGCTGCGCCGCCAGAAAGCCATCGATGAAAACCTTTCTCGCCGCAGCGTACCCGACTCGCGAGGTTAGCTCCCCCAAGGCACTGACCAGCACCACATCCCAAAAGTTCTTGATTGTTTCGGGTGACTGCCGCTGACGGACCAACCATTGCTGCATGCTTGGTTGCCGGTCGGGGGCTGCGGGGGTCCGCATTAGCCGCCACATTGCACGGCGAATTTCCCGCTGCTGCCTACGTGTCAGAAAAGACAGTTTCCCAACCGCGGCAGCGAAGTGCAGCGGCGCGGGCCAGCAAAAATTGGGGGACAAATCGGCGGAGCGTCCCTGCGGGTCAAATAAACGTAGCGTCTCGTGTCGCGAAAATTGATCCTTGAGTTCACATTGTTGCATCCACCACAAAAAATTGGTGCAGCAGCCCATCGCGACATGTTGGCAGTAATCAACCTCCGCGCCCGCAGCCGTATC
>SLFV01000200.1 GCA_007124075.1 Roseimaritima sp. | reverse complement strand
CTTGATTCGGTCTTACCACACTGGCGGAGGAATGGGGCCTGCTGTCGGGCGAGATATACGGTTCGAATTAGACAATTCCAACTACGCCTTGGTACGCGTGACTTTGCAGTAGCAGTTGCCGCTCGTGCTCGGGGACCGGAACCATTCGGACCGCCACCTTTCTCCCTCGCCACCTTTCTCCCTCCAGCGACCGTAGCTCCTACGGATTCGCGTCCCGTTTGGCGGGTGAACCGCCCGGCGACGACCACTGAAGACTCCGACTGAAAAGCAAGACGAACCTTCGTTTTTTCCGGCGTAGCATTCGGCTCCGCCGCTTGACTCCGAGGTCACCAGCGCACGCCGCACCAAGTTGACCGAAGAGGTGAGCTCATGATCGTCGTTTCAGCAACCACGAGAATCTTTATGTACACCGGGACGACCGACATGCGAAAAGGTTTCTGTGGCCGGTCCGGATTGGTCAAGGACCATTTGAAGGTGGATCTGTTTTCCGGTCACTTGTTCGTCTTCTTCAATCGCGAGCGAGACTACGTCAAGGTGTTTCATGCCTTGCGTTTTTTGTTCAGTGCGCTAGTACACACACATGGACGCACCGGAGAAACAAGACGACATTGAAAGCCTGAAACAGTTCAATGCTGAGCTTGTCGAGCCAGATGCGGACGGCTCGATTTTGGCTCTACCGTGGGCGGGGCGACCATCGCTACAACGTGTTCGACTTCACCGAGAGTCGCGGCCGAGATGGTTCGGCGGAATTCTTAAAAGATTTTCGCGGTCACGCGGTGGTCGATGCCTATGGAGTCCATGACGGAATTTATCTTGGTAACGACCCAACAACGTCGCACCCGTCGTCGTGAAGCCAGGGTAGCTTCGCTACTACGTTGGCCGCAGGGATAATGGATTCGCCGTGTCGGGATGACTCGAGTGGAGTTGGCGTGGTTGATTGGGGACCTTAGCCAAAGTTGTGTGAAAAGCAAAGCCTGCGGCGACGTGGAAGCGGTCGCCGACCTCTGTGACCACTTGGAACGCGTGCAGGCGATGGGCAACGGCGACCTGGCTCTCTGGCAACACCCTCCGCTGGGAAGCAGGATTCGCGACTACACCACCACACGGGCAGATAGAACGCTTGCCTTGCCACTGGCCTGCGGAGCGGGAATGGCAGGGAGAAACGATCGCTCCATCAACTTCCGCCCCACAGCCTCCTGATCACAAAGACGGCCATTGCTGTGGGCAAGGTCAATAGTAGCAACCAGGGGACGAAAGCGACGAGTCCGACCAGCAGGTTTTCAACGAATCGTAGCAGTGCGTTCAGCGAATTGCGCCAGGCGGCGACCAGTCGCGCCCCCAATGTGGGAGCGGCGGTTGGCTGGTATGCTCGCTCTTCCCGGACGTTCAGCGTGATAGTGGTCAGCGCGCTCCGATCAGTCAGTAGCCTTAACTGTCCCTGCTGCCGCTCGATCATTTCGCGGACACGCGCTAATTCCCTTTCAATTTCCAGTATATCCGACAATTCTCCTGCCCGCTCTTCCAGCATTGTCAGGATCCGGCTTTCCAGCCGCTGGTTGTTCTGGATCCGAGTTTGAACATCGACGTACTGCTCCGTAATGTCCTCTGCCTTTTCGCTGCGGGATTCCGCGAACCCCAAACCGGTGACTCCCTCAAGGAATGCTTGATACCCTTCGACCGGAATGCGTACCGTCCACCGCCCTGACTGGCGATCCTGATACCGACGATCGGTGTCGCTGCGGGAGATGAAACCATCAAACTTTTTCACCAACGGTGGCAACTGACTTTCAAATTGGCTGTAAGATTGAACCACCAGACCGATCTGTGTCTCGTACACGATTCGACGCTCGGTTTTGGATGCTTCCGGAGTATCGGTCGTGGATTCCATTTCAATGGCCTTGGCCAGTCGATCACCACCAGCGTCCAGTCCCAGGTCAACCATCGTCCCCAAATCTGCAGGGGCGACCTGCTGGGCTCCATAATCAATCTGATCGTGAATGTTGCCACCACAACCCGCAAGCGATGGAAGCAACCATGCACACCAACAAACCGTTCGATACCACATGCCTCAGGCTCCTGTGAAGACGATGCCATGGCCACACGCCCCGCCGTGACCCACGGATTGGAAAACTTAGTGCAATATTTTCTGTGTCCATCCGACCGTAGCCTACCATCGATTTCGGGCGAGCGGCAGGCAGCGGATAAACGAATCCCAATCAATGACCGTCAGGTGCTATAATTGCAATCAACGGATGCGTTCGAAGTGAAAACCTATGGAACTGTTTAATTACCGGAGAGGAACATCGTGCATTGGCATCGGCCCCTGAAATCGTCCCTTTTCATCCTGCTGTCATTGTTTTGTGGATGGCTAAGCGTCGTTTCGGGACCCAGCCAAACGGTTGTTGCCGGCGATCAGCCTCCCAATTTGGTGATGATCTTACTGGACAACTTGGGGCAAGAATGGCTCGGGTGCTACGGTAGCGAAGAGGGAGTGACGCCAAATATTGATCGATTGGCGACAACAGGGATGCGCGTTGAACACTGTTACACGCCTCCCGTCTGTGGCCCCAGTCGCTTACAACTTTTGACAGGGAAATACCTTCTACGGTCTGGCATGGTCATGCACCATGACGCCGCCTTGTACAGTGGCGGGGGAGTGATTCCCAGTCGCGAGCGAACCTTTGCCCGAGTGCTCCGCGATGCGGGTTATCGCACCTTGATCACCGGCAAGTGGCAAATCAATAATTTGTACGACGAACCTCGGATCTTGACCGAACACGGGTTCGATGAATCCTTGGTCTGGCCCGGCAGTATCGACCGCGACAAAGTGACCGCCCAGGAGCTAGCCAAGTTCAAGCGGCTGGTCGATCAGGCGGATACGGAATTCACCTCGCAGTTCATTTCCAACATTGAAAGCCGGTACTGGGATCCAGTTTTTTTGCGTGATGGAAAGCGGGAGGTTCATCCGGGTAAATTTGGGCCTGATGTATCAAAAGCATTCGCTATTGAATTCCTGCGTCGGAATCACGATCGTCCCTTCCTGCTGTACTACCCGATGGTCTTGACGCACGGGGATAAATTCCTTAACCCGGTGGTCCCGACACCGCTCAATCTGGACCCGGATCGTCCTCATCAGGAGATGTTTCGAGACATGATTCGATACGCCGACATGCACGTGGGAGAACTGATCGCCGAACTGGATCGTTTAGATTTACGTGACAATACAGGGCGATTGCGCCACGATGGGCAATCTGGGACACTTGGCAAAGGTTCGT
>SLFV01000360.1 GCA_007124075.1 Roseimaritima sp. | reverse complement strand
TGTCGGATGCTTTGCCAGAAACCCTGCGACAGCAGTGGCTGCGGTTCCAGCCCAGCGGGCGAATTGATGTGGGGGCGAAACTGCGACACGTCCGCCAACATTGGACCACCTCCGCAACCATTCGTGCCAAGGGGGTGGACGTGGAATTTAGCGATTTTCCCTATCCCGTTCGTGACTTGAACGGAACGCTGCATTACGCCGAGGGGTTTATTTGGTCACGAGAATTATACGGACTGGTCGGCGGTCAATCACTGCGTTGTGATTTGCGTCTATCTCCGCCAGGCAGTGGGCAGCCACAGTGGTTTCAAGCAGCCGTCGATGGCACGATTGCGATTGATGAAACGCTTTTCAAAGCGCTGACGCCCAAGCACGAACTTCCCTCGGAGCTGGAAAGCTTTGTCCGCTCGCTGGCACCTGCCGGCGGAATTCGCCTTCGGAAGTTTGACTATCGTGTGGATGCTAACGGCCATCGGCAACGCGAGCTGGAAATGGAGGTCCGCGACGGTCAACTGCGCTACGCTGACTTTCCGTACCCTCTGTACGGGGTCAACGGTCGGATCGTGGTGCGCAACGAAACCACTCGGCTGCTTGACTTTGTCGCGGAAAAAGGGGACACGGGTAGGATTACTTGTAACGGACGGTTTGAGGATGCCGCTGCCGGTCTGTCCATGCAATTAATGTTTTCGGGAGAGCAAGTGCCGTTGGATTTGCGTCTGCGTGAGGCCCTACCGCCGGAGCAACGCCGATTTTGGGATGCTTTCTCTCCCAGTGGCGCGTTGGACCAGTTCCGCTTTGAGCTCAGCCAGTCTACGACCGACCGTTCGCCACAGTTTGAGATCGAGCTGAAACTGGATTCTCCATCGTCGAATGCTCAACAGTTTGTCAGTGTTCGCTCGCCGCATTTTCCATACCGCCTGGACCTGATTCGCGGCAGCATCCGTTATCGCGAGGGGACCGTGACACTCCACGACGTGGAGGGCCGACATGAGACAACGCGGTTAATCGCCAATGGCAGTTGCAGCCAGCGGGCAGACAACCGTTGGCAATTAGGGCTGGACCTTCTTAGCGGCAGCCGTATCGCGGTCGATCAGGAGCTGTTGCTGTGCATCCCCGCCGATCTGCAGCAGGTTTGTCAGAAGATTCAGCTTCGTGGCCCCGTCGGTGTGCGCGGCACCACAAGAGTGCTGTTGCCAGACGATCACCAGTCTGCACCTGAGGTGGATTATCAAGTCAGTTTGCAACTGGAGGGAAATCGCATCGGCGATGCGGGGCCGATTCGCGATATTCGTGGCGAACTGAACATCAGGGGCAGGCATCAGAACGGAACCGCGGAGGCGGACGGTCAGGTTTTGATTGATTCCATGCACTACGATGGCCTGCAACTGACTGGTATCCGCGGTCCTTTCTCGATTCGCAATCGCCAGTTGTTGCTTGGTGCACGCAATGTTGCGTTGGACCCTGATAAAGATTTCGTGCCGATCAGCGGTCACATCTTCGACGGATTTTTTGGACTTGCGGGTCGTATTTCGCTAATTACCGGGCAGTACGATTTGCTGCTGACCTTGGATGATGCCAGTGTTCCTACCTTGCTGGCTGATTTCCATCAGCATCCTAGCGACCTGACGGGCCAATTGAGTGGACAACTCCGGATCGAAGGAGCGATTGGTGCGTCACACCTGATCAGAGGGGAGGGCAAGGCCGAATTGAAGGGAGCGAATCTATACCAATTGCCTTTAATCATGCAGTTTCTGGCGCAATTGAGGGTCCGTCCGGGAGAGGATGTCGCATTCACCGATGGGACGGCCATTTTCTCGCTCAACGGTGATCAATTGCAATTCAGTCAGCTCCAGCTTTGGGGTGACATCATTGCGTTGCACGGCACCGGTATCGTTAACCGTTTGCGCGATCTGGATCTGACTTTCAACGCACGTGTCAGTCCTCACAACGTATGGAGTCGTGTGACGCAGCCCTTGGGCGGACAACGTTATACTCTCTGGAGAATGCATGTCACCGGTAATCTGGACGCACCGATCATCGAACGCGGTGCTTTGGATGCCGTCAGTGACACGTTGGAGCGTTTGTTTCCCGGCATGGGACGCGACGCATTTCCGCTTGCCCGCGAACCCAACGCCAGCAAACGGGCGGAACCTCCACGCCGCTAGGGTTTGCCCGTTGGCCCTAGCGACAGTGATCCGTCTTAGCACACTCGGGCCATGACGGATATCGCTTCTGCCGATCTTTCCCGGCCCAGCACCCTGCCGTGTCCACTCGGGCACGATTGGCTAGCGATCGAAAGTTGATTTTTGGCGGAGGATGTGGTGATAGTGTTGGGCGAACCGGTGTGATTCGTCGCGAACATACTGCAGCAGTCGAAGTGCGAAGGACGACCGGCTGAGTCGCAGCGACTCGGACTGTCCCGGCCGAAAAATCTCCTCTTCACGTTTAGCCAGCGACAGCAACACGGGTGGTGTAATTTGTTGGTCGCGAAATGCCGCCACCGCAGCATTCAGCTGCCCCTTGCCGCCGTCGATCAGCAAAATGTCAGGAAAACTTGTCTGCTCGTCCGCAAGTTTGCGGAAACGACGCGAGACCACTTCGTGAATGCTGCGGAAGTCATCGATCCCGCTAACTTCACGAATTCGGTAGCGGCGATAGCCCGGTTTGAAAGGCAAACCATCGATAAACTGCACTAAACTCGCGACCGTTTCACCGCCGCCCAGATGAGCGATGTCGATCCCTTCGATGACTCGCGGTGCTTCCTGCATCCCCAGGACTTTGCGTAGCCCCGCCAACCCCTTGCGCGGGTCGATGTAAAAAACCTCAGGCTGTGCGTGCGTGTCCAATTCTCCACGTTCGTCCAACCTTTCCAGCATCTGAATCTCGTCGCGCAAGACCGCCGCGCGTTCGTAGTCCAATTGACGGCTGGCTTCCAGCATTTCACCCCTCATTTCATGCAGCAATCGTTTTTTTCCGCCCTCGAGAAACGTCTGCAACCGCTTAATGTCGCGGCGGTAATCTTCCTTGTTGATTCGAAAGTTGCATGGCGCGGTACATTGTTGGATGCTGGCCAACAAGCACGGACGAAACCATTTCCAACGCTCGTCGTCCTCACTAATATCCAGCGTGCAGGTGCGAAACTTAAAAATTCGCTGCAAGACTTGAACCGCTCCCCGCAACGAGCCAGCGCTGGTGAAGGGTCCGTACAGTTTGACCGCTTTATCTCTTGGCTGACGCGTCACCTCGACCCGCGGGAATTCCTCCCGAGTGGTGATCATCAGATA
>SLFV01000056.1 GCA_007124075.1 Roseimaritima sp. | reverse complement strand
TGACGCCTATCGACCTTTGGAAGGAGACGTTCCCCGTCGCAGCAATGGCGTTCTGGTATCGATGGTTTCCGGCAAAGCGATGCCGTTTGCGTTGTTCGCATTACAGGAACGAAGTGAGTTCTTTATCGGGCCTAGCGAAGAAGTTTACGAAGGGATGATCGTCGGTGAAAACGCCCGCGATAATGACATGACCGTCAACCCGTGCCGGGAAAAGAAGCTAACCAATATCCGTGCGGCGGGGAGCGACGAAAACGTGATCCTAAAACCGCCTCGTCAACTGTCACTGGAGGCGGCACTGGAGTATATCGAGGAAGACGAACTGGTAGAGGTCACGCCCAGCAACATCCGGCTGCGAAAGATCTTGCTGCGTGAATCGGAGCGGCGACGTGGAGGCAGCCGCTTGGCAGCCAAGGTGTAAACGGCTTGCTACACGGATGCCGGCGGCGACTGCAGGATCGCGGTGGCGACGTTTCCGTGAACATCGGTCAAGCGAAAATCGCGACCAGCATGACGAAAGGTTAGCCGGGTATGATCCAGCCCCAACAGATGTAGGATCGTTGCATGCCAGTCATGAATATGGCACGGCGAATCGACCGCGCGGTGCCCGTGTTCGTCAGTAGCCCCATAACTGAAGCCTCCCTTGACCCCTCCCCCCGCCATCCAGGTTGTGTAGCCGCGATGATTGTGATCACGACCATCACCGTTTTGCGCTGCGGGTGTCCGACCAAACTCGCCACCCCAAATCACCAACGTTTCACGGAGTAAATCACGCTGCTTGAGGTCTTGCAACAAACCTGCGATGGGACGATCACACTGTTGCGCCCGAGCCTGATGGTCACGCTCTAGGTTCGCATGTTGGTCCCAGCCCCCGAGCGATAATTGGACGAAACGCACCCCCGCTTCGATCAACCGGCGGGCTAACAAACACTGCTGACCAAAAGCCGCCGTGGGGCCGCCAGCGGCTCCATACAAATCCATGGTTCGCTGGCTTTCGCTTGCGGTATCCATTAATTCTGGCAATGCATCCTGCATCCGAAAAGCCAGTTCGTAGGACTCAATCACCCCTTCGACGCCGGATTGAGCCTGATCCTGTCGCAATTTTTGCGAGTTCAGGTCTTGCAAGAAATCTAACTGTCGACGTTGCTGCCCCGCGGTTAAGCGAGGATTGCGAAGATCCGCAATCGGCTGGCCCGAACGACCTCTCAAGCCACCGCGAAAACTACCGCGACCAATCGGCGTTCCCGCATTGACTGCGGGCAAGAAACCGTTGCCGTAATGCGAGGTCGTCCCCGCGGGTGGACCAAGCGCAACAAACCCTGGCAAGCTGGCATTTTCCGTCCCCAGGCCATACATTGTCCACGCTCCCAACGAGGGTCGAATGAACTGGGAAGTCCCGGTGAACATCTGCGTCTGCGCTGCCGGATGGACCGGTTGATCGCAATGCATCGAACGGACCAAACACAGATCATCTGCATGTTTTGACAACTCGGGAAAGATGTCGGAAATCCATAATCCGCTCTCGCCACGTTGCTGGAACCGCCACGGCGACTTCAGCAAAGTCCCTCCATATTGGCCGCGTTTACCATGATCCTTGGTCAATTGCGGCTTGTAATCAAACGTATCCACATGCGACGGTCCCCCCTGCATGCTTAGAAAAATCACCCTTTTCGCCGAGGGTGGAAAATGCGGACCCCGCATCGGTCCCGGTCGCGATTCCGCCGCCCAGGCAGCCGCCCCACCGGGCCGCTCCGATTGCACGCATAACGAAGCAAAAGCCAGATAGCCGAAACCCGCGGATGCCGACAACAAGGTCTGCCGGCGGGAAAGGGATGACGCCATGACATGCCACCTGTGTAGAGGAAGGATCGAACTGGTTTGTTTGCAACAGCCAGGTTCGCTAATCCAAAAAACGAAACTCCGCCGTCGCCATTAAACTTTGGCACAAAATCGCCCAGGGATCGACGCTGCCACGCAGCGGAATCTCGGACTGAAATTCTTTGATCAATTGGATTGCGGCTGCGCTTTCATCATCGCTTGGCGGACGCGAAAGCGTACGCAAAAACGCAACGCGAACGCGTCGTGAAGGCAAGATTGCATCGGTTCGCACGATTTCCGCTAACCGCTCGCTCGTCTGCAAAACCAAAGGGTTATTTAGCATGAATAACGCTTGGTCAGCGGTATTGGATGTTTCGCGTGTGCCCTGGACGATATTAGGATCCGCCATGTCGAAGATCGCCAAGCTGCGTGGAAAGGAATCACGAATCGCAGGCAGATAAACGCTGCGATGTTGCTCCGCATCGCTCCGCCCCGAACGGCCCGGCAAGCCGTCGCGGACACGGATATATCCCACCGCAGAAACGCTGCTGCCGCGGGGACGTTGATGGTCCAGTTGGTCGCTTATGGCCAGCAAGGAATCCAGAATCGCCTCCGCATCCAGTCTGCGTCGATGAGCACGCGCCAGCCAAATGTTCTCGGGATCGGCGGCGAGACTTTCGGGTTCGCTGGAAGCGGAAAGCCTGTAAGTCCGCGAGCACACGATCTGTTTGATCAACGATTTGACCGACCAGCCACCTTGAACAAATTCAACCGCCAAGTAGTCCAACAACTCCGGATGGCTGGGTGGCGTCCCGGTCACACCAAAATCGTTCACCGACCATACGATCCCGCGACCGAAAAGGTGTTGCCAAATACGATTAACCATCACACGTGATGTCAGTGGATGCTCTGGTTCGGTTAACCACTGCGCCAGTTCCAACCGTCCACTAGACCGGGAGGGAATATCCAACGGCGTATCGGCAAACAGACGCGGCACCCCCCGTGGAACCAAATCCGAGGCCTGTGAGATTTCGCCGCGCACCAAAATCTGCGCGTCCTGAACCGAGTTCGAATCCTGAACCCCCATGCAAAAACTGAGCGGGTTCCCTTCCGGATCCACCACTGCCAGGCGTGCGGCGCTTTCTCCTAGACGATTGGTCAAATTCAGCACACGGGACAGCGTTCGTCCAGCCTCCTGCGGATTACTGCGACGAGCGGCTTGGGCTTCGGCTAATTGCTCCCGAAGGTCTCGCATCCGTTGCTCCTCGGTTTCCAACTGTGCCGGGCTAAACCTGCGATCGTAGGGATTGGGGTCATCGACCGGCAACCGTAACAGGCCGCTGTTCTGGCGAACCTGAATCGGGCGAAAATCCCCTTGACGCGACGGCGGATTGCCAAAGAAGGTCACCGTGCTTTGAAAAATACCCGCCAATGCATAGTAATCGGATTGGCTGATCGGTTCGAACT
>SLFV01000220.1 GCA_007124075.1 Roseimaritima sp. | reverse complement strand
TCGCGATTCGTCTTCCAGACCTCGTCTCCTGTCGCGACGTCGACCATGGCGATAAACGATTGGTCTTGTATGTCGCACTGCAATATCAAACGCTGACTGTAAATGATCGGTGACGCACCGAATTGCCATTGGTAATCGCGGTCATAGAACCAACCACTGTCCAACAGGCCCAGATCTCTTTTCCAGACAAGTTGGCCATCCATCGTGTAACAGTAGATCCCTTCGGAGCCGAACCACGCGACCACGTGCGTGCCGTCGGTGGCGACCGTGGAATTGGCGTGAGTCGACTTCAGGTGACGTTTAACACGGGGCGTTTTCTTGCACGCCGTTTGCTGCCACAGGATTTCACCCGTTTCCGTGCTCAGACAGTAGGTTACAAATTCATGCTCAGAATCGTCCTGGACACTGGCAACATCGCCGTACAACCCGATACGAATTTCCGCCGCCTCGTCACTGATCGCCGTTGTGACAAACAACCGATCATTCCAGATCATGGGGCAACTGTGCCCGAGACCGGGGATTCGGGTTTTCCATGCCAGGTTCTGTCCCTGTTCCGCGTTCCAAACGGTCGGTGGCTGTTGGCCATCGCCGATACCGCGAGCGCCAGTCCCACGAAATTGCCCCCAATTGCGACCGGAAACCGCCGCATCGGTAACCTGGAACTGCAGTTTCGCCAGCTCGTTGGAAAAATCGGTTTGCGAGTCTGCATCTAGGTTAAAGGCCCTACCACCCGCTGCTTGTACGGATAGCGATCCAGCTTGTGGGTGAATGTCGACTCGTGATCCAGACTTGGCAAGATAGGTGCCCGCATAACAGTCGAGTGTCCCTTGGGGGACTTTGACTTTCGGGTAAAACTTGGCCAGCGACAGCTTGATCATTTTCACCGCTTCTTGCTGTTGTTTGCCCTCCGCCATCGACAAGGTGGACATCAAGGTCCGGCGACTCGCTTTGCCACCTGCCGTGATGTGGCGAATGGTTTCCAGGTCATCTTGTGCGACCGCTTTTACCAGCGTCGAGTCCACGTCGCTTGCGCCCGCAAAAACTAAGGCCTTCATGATGTCATAGCGATTGCCGGAACTGGCCCAGGTGATCGGCGTCGCGCTATAGAAAGTATCCCTGACATTGGGGTCGGCTTGTTTTACTTTTTCCAAATCGCCTTGACGTGCCGCCTTCCAAAGCGATTCGGCTTTCGGCGTTTGATTTTGTGCGGAAGCTAACCAGGGGCTTACGAGCGTCCACGCCAGGATCACTGACAGCATCTTACGTAATGGTTTGGTAGGAACGGTTGAATGCATGCTGCTGTTGTTTTTAAAGGTTTGGTCGCAAACGAGTCTGAAAACGCAAAAACGTCGCCCAGCGACGCTTGCGCAATGACCATGTGTTCGGTCTGTGGATACTCTTTCCATTGAACCGACTTTCCTTGGGCAGTCAACGCATTAGCAAGGGGCCTGGCACCGGATTTCCCGAAGTCGCGGTCTCCGGCGGCCACGAACCACGGCGGTACCCCCGGTTTGCGTGAACCGAATCCACCACCGCCACCAAACCAGACCACCGCGGAGGGTGAATCAGGTGCTTGTCCTGCTTACTGGGTCGCATGCATCGTCCCATGACTTGGCGGCGTTCAGCAGTTGTAATGAAGCAATTGCAATGAATAGAAACTGGAAAACGATTTCGCCATCCACATCGTCCAACGCGAACTGGCTTGGCGGAAATGGCATTTGCGTTGTGGTACACTGCGGATTGACTGGCCCGCCAACACATCCGTTTCGCTACGTTTATCTTCGTCCCTCCCGTTGATCCCCAATGGCTATCTGCTGTCCTTCCAGATTGATTCGCAAACGCCCGGCACCAACGTCGCTTCTGGCCGTTATTTTCGCGGCAATAGCGATCTCCGTTACCAATACGTGCGCGGACGAAAGTGCTGCGGAAAGCTGGCGCAGCGAACAGTTGCGGATCATTGCAGGGAAGATTCGAGATGCTGAGGCGGACGACGAACGCTGGGAGTACGTCGCCCGGCAGGCTTGGCTTCGTCGCTGGGAACCGGGCCGAATGACTTCCGCGCCAGCATGTTCCAAAGCCAAGGCGAAGCTGGTCGAGGAACCGCTGCTCAGTGAGTTAAGCAGACCTGTAGAGATTGCCCCGGATGATTGGCAACAACTGACTGCATTGCAAGCGGCATTGCTGGAGGTTGATACCGACCAGGATCGCAAGGAAAATCTGCGGGAAATCATCGCTGCTGCGAAACAGCTTGAACAGCGGCTTGCCAACAAATTTCCTGCCGCGTTGCAAGAATTGCCCGCACCGACAGCTTGGGTCCTGGCCTACACGCGCTACCGACATGGTCGGGCCCTGGCCTATCGTGAGTTGCCGGTCGTACATGAGCGGTGGCCGATCTTGAATCCGGTGAGCTATGAACAGCAGCTTTTGGCGGCCTACCAACGCCTGCTGGATCAGACAAAATTCGTTAGACCCGAGTTCATCTTGCTGGAGGATCGCATTTTGCGACGAGCAGGCAAGAAGGGGCGAGCATTAGAGTTGCTTGAAGCAAATCAAGAATGGATTGAGCCAAAATGGTATCTGAAGAAGAGACGTGATCTGCTGTTTGAACTTGGCTGGGAACCGCCCTATGAAGAAGCGGCGCGGCGCTACCTGAACGCCGGTTACGACGATGACTGATATCAGCTTGGCGATCACGCTGGGCGAAAAAGGCGAGCAGCGACGAGGGAACGAAGAGGGATTGCCGCGGCCGCCTCTTACTTAGCCCAGCGGCAGCAATTGCTTCGCCTACGTGACACAGTGGGATTCGCCAGAATCGCTCTGGACACATGTCAGCCCGTCTGCGTAAGACCGTCGGCATCCGCTTAGCGATCATTCGGAAATGACTTCGCCAGTGTTTGCTGCCCCCGCCGCGTAGGAGACGCGTCGCAGACAGAGCCTTGAGGACGAGTCTGGGGTTATTTCCGGGCGGTTGCTTTACTTTTGAAAAGGACTTCGAAAGCCGACAAGGAGGTCGGAAACTGATGCGATTCACAGGACTTGCCAGCAAGTTTTTCTGTCATGCGTGGTTGCTGATCTCCATCGCATTGATCGGCTGCGATTACGTTGACGACGGCTATCCGCTCACGACAAATCCCACCCGCAGTCGCGGCAGTCAAGAGCGTTTGCCCGCCGATGGTTTACTGCGGGCCTATTTCTTTGACGTCGGGCAGGGGGACGCAATCCTGATGCATGGTCCCGACTTTACAATCCTGGTCGATGCTGGCCGGCACAACCGCAACGACGTGGTTGGCCATTTACAAGCTGCGGGTGTCCAGGCGATCGATCTGTTGATCGGTACCCACCCGCACGCTGACCATATCGGACAGTTTCCACAAGTCTTGGCCAATTTTCCCGTACGGGAAGTTTGGATGTCTGGCGATCAGCACAACAGCCGAACCTTTGAACGCGCGATTGATGCGGTTCTGTCGTCGGATGCAGGGTACCATGAACCTCGCGCCGGCGAGGTCTTGGAGATCGGTTCGGCGCGGGTCGAAGTCATCAGTCCACGACGTGTGACGGGCGATTTGCATGAAGGGTGTATTGGCGTGCGAGTTAGCTATGGCGATATCGCTTTCATGCTGACCGGAGACATCGAAGAACCGATTGAGCAAGAGATCATCCGTTCTGGATTGCCCTTGCAGTCCCAGGTCTTGAAGCTTGGCCACCATGGTTCGCGGACATCCAGCTCGCTGCCGTTTCTGATGGAAGTCAGGCCACTGTTGGCGATTTATTCCGCCGGGGTCGGCAATAGTTACGGTCACCCCCATCCGGAAGTCTTGCAGCGGATGCGAGATTACGACGTTCCCACCTACGGTACCGACCAGGACGGGACGATTGTGGTACTGACCGACGGTCAAGAGCTGCAGGTTCAGACCGGTCGTGAAATGGCGGTCCCGTCGCAGCCCGGCAACGTCACCACGGTCAGCCTGAACACCGCCTCGCCGGAGGAGCTGCTGCAGATCACGCACATGACCCCCGATCGTGTTAATCAGCTACTGCAATTGCGCCCCATCCAAAGCTGGGATCAGCTATCGGAGATTCATGGGCTGGGGCCGGTTCGGATTACTGAAATACAACAGGAAGGACGTGCTCGTTTGGAGTAGGAAAAAACATGACAGAACAAGCGGTATTGGATCGGATCGAGGACCAGCAGCACGCCGTCCTGTTGGTCGGTGCGACCGAGGAAGAACGCGTCGTCCCTGTGGGTCAGCTACCGCCGGGCTGTAGACCTGGTGATTGGCTGGTGATCGAAACCGACGACCGGGGCCGGTTTGCGATTCAAATCGACCCCCAAGCCACCGAACAAGCCGCCAACCGAATCCGAGATAAGATGAAGCGGCTCAAGGGACGCGGTCGAAAGCTGGGATAGGTGCCGCGGCGGAAGTCGGCCGTGATTCATTGGGCCGCTATCCGATGCGTATTGGACGCCTGGTTTTGCAAAAAGAGCAACTGCTGGTACAGCATGCGAACGTTGGGCATTGCCACGCCCATGTTTGCAGCGGCGACCAGCGGGTTCTTCAGAATCGCCTCAAGTTCCATTGGACGACCCGCCAAATAATCCAGCCGCATGCTGCTGTCGTAGGGGACCATCTGCCGAGTGTGCTGAAGCGTCTGGTCAATGGCGTCGGCGGGTTGGAGGTGACCACAGGCCGCCGAGGCGGTGGCAACCTCTTCCATGATTGCTCGCGCCAATTCCGCCGTGGCGGCATCTTCGATCAGTTCCTGAGTGGTTGCGTTCAAAACGACCGAAAGTCCGTTAAACGGAATGTTCCACATCAGTTTTCGCCAGCGCGTTAACCACAAGTCCGCGACCGCGTGAGCATCAATTCCCGCTGCCTGCAGGTCGGCGGCGATGCTGCGGGCCTGTGGATCGACCTCCGCCGGTGAATCGTGTTTGGAATCATAGCGGGCGAAGACGATACGACCATAATCCAAATGGCGAACATGCCCCGGCCCAACTTTGTTACAACACAAGAAACAGCACCCACCGAAGACCCGCCCCGGCCCGACAATCGCGGCGACTTGCGTTTCGACGTTCAAGCCGTTTTGCAACACCAGGACACTGCCACCGGTTCCCGTCGGTCCCGGCAGAAGTTCGGGCAAAAGATGATTCTGCGTCGTTTTGAGTGCCAGGATGGTTACGTCACAGGCAGGCATTACTTCGGCGCGATCGTAAACATTGACCGGCGAGAGCTGAAAATCTCCCCATTTCGATTCGACCTTCAAACCATGCTTGCGGACGTGGTCGGCATCGGAGCGAAAAAGAAAGTGGACGTCGAATCCCGCTTTTGCCAGCATGCCGCCGTACAATCCGCCGAGGGCTCCGGCCCCGATTACGGCAAAAGATCGTTTGTTCATGTTTTTCATGGATCATCGCGACCGGAACGTTATGGCCACACCCTCGGTCGCGTGTCGGGGGGTGGGATGATTATTGATAGAAAAACGTTGCGGGGAATTCCGACACGACCGCAGCCAGCAGACCCGTGGGCACCACGATGCGTGTTCAGCAAGCCCCGTGAAATGGCGGATATCGGACCATATTGCCCTGAACCGACCTGATTTTATCCCGCTTCCGCAATGCTCTGTGCGTCACGAACCGATGTCAAGAGGCTACAATGACCAGATACACAGTCACTCGACTCCAACGCTGATCAATGTAGGAACTACCGAATCGATGGTGAATATTTTGCTACTTCTGGCATCGGTGCTGATAGCGGGTGAACTGGCCGTTACCGTCCGGCCGGTGGACGGCCCTGTTTTCGACGCCCAGTGGCTGGCGGTCGACACCGACGGTGTGGAATTGCTGGTCGATGGGCGGCAGCAGAGTGTGCCATGGGACCAGTTGCAGTCATTGTCGCGCCAGCAACCTGCCGCTGGCATTCCGATAGCTACCCGCGTTTTCTTGCGCGACGGTTCGCAGTTGCCCGTCGATCAGGTCACCTTGTCCGGGGAGTTCGCGAATTTGAAGCTCCGTCGGCAAGCATCGTTACAGGTGCCCGTACGTCAACTGGCGATCATTCGTTTTCGTTCGCCAGCAGCCCGCGTCCAACAGCAGTGGGAGGCGTTGGTCAAACAGCAGGCGGACGAGGATCGACTGGTGATTCTTCGTGGAACCGACACCTTGGATTCGGCCGGGGGGATCATTCAAACGGTTTCCGCCGAACAGGTTGTTTTTGACTTGGGGGGATCGCCCGTGGAAGCTCCGATCAATCGACTGGAGGGGTTGTTGTTTGGCGGCCCAGAACCCCCGCAGCCCCAGTCTTCGTTGCGTCTGCACG
This sequence comes from Roseimaritima sp., assembly GCA_007124075.1. Taxonomy (GTDB): domain Bacteria; phylum Planctomycetota; class Planctomycetia; order Pirellulales; family Pirellulaceae; genus Roseimaritima. Next base: position 5,849 of record SLFV01000220.1, on the reverse strand, counting down.
ACATTTTCGGTGGAACTTGGTTGGTCGACAGATTATTGCCCGGCGAGCAGGCTGGTGCGTTGATTGTGGAGACCCGCTCCGGATTGCAGCATCCCCTGTCGATAGATTTGATTGAACGCATCGAACTGGCAAGCGGCGTCGTCTACCTCAGCTCATTAGAACCTGTTGAACACACCTTCCAGCCCTACATTTCCATCCCCGCTGCGATTCCCACCGATTTGGCTAAGCAGTGGCTGGGGATGCATATTGATCCGTCGACGGGTGATTTGATGGTTCCCAGTCGTTCGTTGCTGACGTACCGAGTGGAGCCGGGTTTTTCTAGGTTCGTGTCCCGCGTCCAGATCGATCCGAGTGTACGGTTGGGAGGTCGGGCGATTGCACGGTTTCGGTTAGGGACGCCGCAGGCAGAACCGGTTTGGGAATCGGAACTGACGCTTGGTGGAGCGGCCACGGACGTAGAGATCATGATTGGCGATACCAGCCGGTTGATCTTGGAAGTCGATTTTGGGGGCGATAGTGACATTGGGGACGTCGTGCGAGTGGCTGCGCCGCGGTTTCTCAAATGAGGCAAGCGGTAGGTTCAATGATCCTCTCTCGCGTCGTCCGGCCCCGCGCAGCAGGAATCGTCGGGAGAGGAAGTTGGTCGATTCTTATCTGCCGCTCGCCTGAGCGGCACTCCTGAGAGGTAGCAGTAGGAGCTTTTATGCGTTTGTCCGGGGTTAATGCAGTGAGCAAGTCGGTAGTTTGGCGATCGCTCCTTCTCTTAGTCGCGATGGGATGTTCGCTCCCGATCCCATCGTGGGCGGAATCTCCGCTGCAGGTTCCGCAACTTGTTTTGGAGGCCGAACAGCAGCGGATTGCCGCAATTGAGAAAGCCAAACCTGCAACCGTTTCGGTGTTTGTGCCTGGCGGAGCCGGTGGTGGTAGTGGCGTGTTGATCTCCTCCGATGGTTACGCCCTGACCAATTTTCACGTCAGCAGCCCCGCGGGCGTTTACATGCGTTGTGGATTGCCAGACGGAAAAATTTACGATGCGGTGATCATTGGTATCGATCCGGTTGGTGACCTGGCGATGATTCGATTGCTAGGCCGCGATGACTTTCCTATGGCTACGTTGGGTGACAGCGACCGAGTGCAAGTTGGAGATTGGTGTTTTGTGATTGGCAATCCATTCTTGCTGGCGTCTAACCTGCAACCCACCGTCAGTTGGGGGATCATCAGCGGGGTCCGTCGCTATCAATACCCGGCGGGAACGTTACTGGAGTACGCCAACTGCATTCAAACCGATGCCTCGATTAACCCAGGCAATTCGGGAGGCCCTATTTTTGATCAGCGTGGGGACCTGATCGGCATTGTCGGTCGCGCATCGTTCGAAAAGCGTGGCCGAGTGAATGTGGGGGTGGGTTATGCGATTTCGATCAATCAAGCAAAAAACTTTATTGGCTATTTACGAAGCGGGCGGATTGTTGACCATGCCACCCTGGGTGCGACCGTCGTGACTGCTCCCGACGGTGGGGCGGTTGTCAGCAATATTTTGGAGTCCTCCGATGCCTTCCGCCGCGGCCTGCGGTACGGCGATGAGATTTTAGAACTGGCCGGGCAACCCATCCTGACAGCCAACGACTTCAAAAACGTGTTGGGGACCCTGCCCAAGGGTTGGCGCGTTTCCCTGGTCTACCGACACGGTGGTCAGACGAAGCAGACGCTTGTGCGGTTGCCTGGCGTCCACCTTGAAGACGAATTGTTAGTCAAAATGAAAGGTGCGCTGCCACCTCCTCCCCCGCAACCGCAGCCAGAGCGTCCCAGCCGCCCGAGTAATGATGACCCCAGGCAACCGGGTGGTGATGATGAGCCGGCGGCAGAGAAAACCGCTTTGGAGGTAAGGATCCCTGCCCACGTCGCAGCGCTGCATGCCGACCGCCGAGGGTTTGCGAATTATTTCGTCAATCAGCAATTTCAAACCAAAATCTACAACGCCTTGCGAGAGCGATTTCCTGATGCAAGTCCGAAGACTCGCTGGTTGCTTCTGGGCCAGACTCCCGCTGGACGGGATGTTGAAATCGTTGTCGCCGACGATTTCCAGCGGATCACCCTGGCAGCGACCGAACAGGTGGAGGAGCAACGATTGGAACTGACAAAACCGGCTCAGTTGTACGAAGCGATCGATGGGCGGACCCCGTTGGCCACGTTGACCACATTGTCGGGGCTGCGGCGGATGATTCAACGCGGGCCGGAGCAGTACGGCGATACCTACTATCTGGGGACCGTTCCGCTGCTGGGGGAAACCCCACTGCGAGACGTTTTGGTGGGGACCACGGGTGATATCGAGACGCGGTTCCTGTTGTTGGACGACCAACTGCAGGCAATTGAAGCGTTCGCTGGCCGTGACCGTGATCCCGCAGAGCTGTTCTTGCATTATGACGATGACGAATCCAAGTTGCCGATGGTTTTGGATTTGCGTTTCGGTCTGGAAAGCGAATTCATCGTGAACGTGCAATCCTGGCAGACCGAACCGATCACAGAGGAAACCGATTGATGAATGCGAAGAACGCGAATCTGGCATGGCTGCGAGGGTGTTGCGGTGCTTTGGTTTGGGGGACCTGTTGCGTTCTATCGTCCTGGGCGGTGGCGCAGCCGACGTTACAACGCGTGATCCGCGACAGTCAGCAGCGGGTTGTCAAAATCTACGGTGCGGGCGGGGTCGCCGGCTTGGAGGGATATCAATCGGGCTTCCTGGTGTCCCCGGCTGGCCACATCGCCACGGTTTGGAGCTACGTGCTGGATGTGGAACCGGTGGTGATCCTGGACGATGGTCGCCGATTCACCGCTCAGATTGTCGGCTTCGAACCGACCTTGGAATTAGCTGTCCTGAAGATTGATGCGACGGATCTGCCGTATTTTCCGCTCCCTGAAAATGTTGAGGTCTCGCGGGGGCAGACGGTCCTGGCGGTCAGCAACCTGTTCGGGATCGCGACGGGCAGCGAGTCGGCCAGTGTGATGCGTGGAAATATCGCGGCCCAATCAAAATTGGACGCTCGGCGGGGAACGTTTAAAACGGCTTATGACGGCGACATTTTCTTGCTGGATCTGATTGCCAACAATCCCGGCGCTGCTGGGGGAGCCTTAGTTTCGGCTCGTGGTCAATTGATTGGGATGTTGGGAAAGGAGCTTCGCGACTCAGCGACCGGTGTCTGGCTGAATTATGCCTTGCCGGTGGACGCTCTGCGATCGGTGATCGGAGACATCGTCAGTGGCGTTCAGCGTTCGCCGCCAGCCGCTGCTACGGCCGTCTTGCCGGAAGACCAAGCGCATGGTTACGAAACCCTGGGGATCGTAATGATTCCGGATGTCTTGGAAAAAACACCCGCCTTCATCGACACCGTTCAGGCCGACTCCAGTGCCGCAGTGGCTGGGCTCCGAGCCGATGATCTGGTGTTGTTGGTCGATGGGGTTCGCGTCGATCACCAACAAATGTTGCGGCGATTGCTGCGTAAGCGGGATCGTCGTGATCCGGTGAACGTCACGGTTCAGCGGGGAGCGGAGATCCTGTCGTTTGTCCTGCAACCCGTCCCACGATAGGCTGGATGCGTCCCCGGCCGAGACCCCGCGCGACAATTCGTTCCTGCCAGGGCATTGCTGCCGCGTCGGCAAGCACTCTTTTACCCACGGAACTATGCTACCTGACCGGGGTTTCCACTACATATTGCTTTGAATTGCTTTTCTTGAATCGAAGCAGTTGATTACGATGAGAGGATCCCTGGCAGGCACAGACCTCACCCTTGAACGCTTTTTCAATAATAGAAGTACAGTACTGATGTTTGCTCCGTTTAGCCACCGGTTCGCTTTCTGTCTTATTGTTGGCAACTTGGCAGTTTGTCTGCCATTTGCTGCTTGGGGACAGGAAATCGACGAATCCACCACAACCACGGAGTTCGCGCCAGGGTCCGAGCGGTCGGTGGGTGCCGAAGTCGCTCCACTGTCACCCAACTCTGCGTCATCTCCCGGGGACAGTCATGGCGAAACGCCCCGAGAGAAGGAGGGTGAGGCTGTCTCAGTTCCGGCCGCAAACGTTGATCGAATGCAGCCCCGTCCGGGGGACGAAAAGTTGCGTTTCAATTTTTCCAGCACCCCCTGGAAAGATGTGCTGTTGTGGCTCAGTGACGAAGCCGATTTGTCGCTCAAAGCTGACCGCTTTCCGTCCGGAACGCTTACTTTTGTTGATCCTTCGCGTCAGTACACCGTCGCCGAAGCTTTAGACCAGGTCAACCGTCAGTTGTTGGATCGCGGTTTTGCGTTGGTCCGGCGGGGACGGTTGTTGATGCTGATCGACCTGGAAAGTCCACTGGCGGGAAAGTACATCGAGAACATTGCCGAGGTCGTAAGCCCCGATTTGCTGGACGAACGCGGCGAATCGGACATCGTGAAGTGCATTTTCCCTCTGGGCAGTATGACCGCAGATGCGGCCGACAACGAGCTGCGTCAGATGCTTGGCCCCGGCATGCCGATGACCGTACTGGCGTCGGCTAGGCAGGTCGTAATTACAGACACGGTGGCGCGTCTGAAAGCGATTCGGGACGTCTTGCAGGAAACAACCAGCGTGGGCATGGAGGTGACGGAACTGAAACTGCAGCATCGTGGTGCCGATGAAATCCTGGTCTTGGCGCGACCCTTGCTGGGTTTGCAGGTCGACTCCAATTCCAACGAATCGATCCGGATCGCGATCGACCCTTTCGGGGATCGATTGTTTGTCGCAGGCGAACCGTCAACGGTTGCTTTGCTGCAGCGGATCGTGGAAAGGGCGGACCAGCCATTGGATCTGGGTGAGGGAACGGCGCAGGAAATTCAGTTACCCGAACTGCGGACTTACCCGATCACTTTGGCGGATCCGACGACGGTCTATGACGTCATGTCAACATTGTTGGCGGGGTTGCCTGATACGCGGATGTCACTGGATCCGGGGTCAAGTAATTTGATCGTGTTTGCGCGCCCCGAAACGCATCAGATTGTTCAGACCAGTCTGGATCGTTTGGAAGGCAAAGGCATGCAGGTTGATACGATTCAGCTTCGTCGTCTTGAACCGTCAGCAGCGTTGTTAACGATCAACAAATTTTTTGGCGGTGGCGATGGCAAACCCGGCTCCGGCCCGATTGTCGATGGTGATCCGGTTACCCGACGGCTTTGGATTCGCGGCACTGCGGAACAGATTCGTCAAACGCAGGAGCTTATTGAACGTCTTGAGGGTGTCGATGCGCTGGGTTCGTTGGGCGATCGGATTCGTGTTTTGCCGTACACGGGTCAGAACGCAATCGAGCTCCTGGAGCAAGCCGAGATGATGTGGAACGTAAGCGGGCGTACGAATCGGATTCGCATGCTGACACCTGCCACCGGCAGTAACTCCGGAAGCCGTATGCCGGAGCGAAAAATTCGGCGTCCCGATGCGGAGCCCGACCGCCCGGCCGGGGACGAATTTCAGGACGCCAACGAGGCCCGCTTGAATCGTGGACGGGTATCGTCAACGCGTCTGGTGATGCAGCAAACTGGGGATGGTGTGTCACCGGAGCAAGCAGAAATCGTTATAACGATGACGGCCCAGGGAATGGTGGTCGCTTCGGACGACCCGGACGCGCTGCGGGACTTTGAGGAATTAATGCGTACGTTGTCGGAACACACCACGATGAATACCCAGCAGCCGACGGTTTTTTGGTTGAAATACGTCAAGGCCTCGGTCGCCGGCACGATGGTGACCCAGGTGCTGGGGGGTGAAAGTTCAGGCGGCGGTGGCGGCGGCGGTGGTCTGCTGGATGAACTGGGTGGTGGCATGGGGATGCTGGGCGGTCTGCTGGGGCTTG
>SLFV01000038.1 GCA_007124075.1 Roseimaritima sp. | reverse complement strand
GCAACACATCTGCAACGTTTCACCCAGCGGGCATGGCGACGACCGGTCAAGACGGAAGAATTGACGCGTTATTTGGCAGCTTACGAATCCGAACGGGAGGCTGGTGAGTCCGTGGCCGAGGCGTTTCGAGTGGCACTGAAGGGGGTGCTGACGTCCCGGCACTTTATCTATCTGGTCGAAGGTGAACCAGAAGTCCGCGAACAACTGAACGATTGGGAACTGGCTTCGCGGCTGTCGTATTTCTTGTGGAGTTCGATGCCTGACGAAGGCCTTTTCCAAACGGCACAGGATGGTGCATTGACCGATGTACTCGAACGCGAAGTGGACCGGATGTTGACGGACGACAGAGTCAACCGCTTCATTGAAGATTTCTCGCGGCAGTGGTTGCAACTGCACAAGCTCGGGATGTTTGCCCCAGACAAAGGACTCTATCCCAGGTACGACTCCTGGCTGGAAACAAGCCTTCGCGACGAACCGATCGAGTTCTTCCGCGAGTTGTTCACCAACAACCTGCCGATCAAGCAGTTTCTCGATGCCGACTGGACGATGGCCAACGCGCGCGTCGCCGATTTCTACGGGTTGCCTGAGCCCAAGAGCGACGGTTTCCAGCGTGTCTCGCTCCGGCCCGAGGACCATCGCGGCGGCCTGCTGACGATGGCATCGGTCCTCGGCTTGACTTCCGACGGCACTCGCCATCGCCCGGTCCATCGTGGCGTGTGGGTCAGCGAAACGATCTTCAACAAGACTCCACCGCCACCCCCGGCCAACGTCGACTCGATCGAACCGGTTCCGCCCGAAGGTGACAAGGTGACCATTCGGGAAAGGCTGGCGGTTCATGCCCAAAACACCAGTTGCGCGGCCTGCCACCGCAATATCGATCCTTACGGTTTCGCCTTTGATCAATACGACGCGATTGGGCAATGGCGGACGCGCGAACGGGTGGAAGGTGGTAAAGGACAAGATCCGTTGGTCGACGCTTCGGGTGTGATGCCTGATGGTCGCGAATTTCGAGATGCCAATCATTTCAAACAATTGCTGTTCGAAGACCGTGATCGGTTTTTGCGAGCCTTCATCGAGCACGTCAGCACCTATGCCCTGCGCCGTGTGCTGACCGTGGATGATGCGGATGATATTGACGCGATCGTCGAAGAAGCCAGGCAGAACCAATACGGCGTTCGAGAGATTGTACGAGCGGTCGGGCTGTCGGACTTGATGAGGAAACGGTGAAACTAGCTGTTAGCTGTTAGCTGTTAGCTGTTAGCTGTTAGCTTGAAACTGAGAAAAATACAAATGAGAAACTTTCGGGAGCTTCAGATTTGGCAGCGTTCACACAATCTCACCCTTGTGGTTTATCGACTCACAAAAGAGTTTCCGAATTCCGAATTGTATGGTCTTGTCAGCCAGATGCGTCGTTCAGCTTCCTCGATCCCAACCAATATCGCGGAAGGCTGTGGACGGAGTACGGACAAAGACTTTGCGAGGTTCCTTGACAACGCGATGGGTTCCGCGTCTGAACTCGAATACCAGTTAATCCTGGCTTGTGACCTTGAGTACATTCCAAAAGACACCTACGACAAAACAAACTCCGAATTGACTGAAATCAAACGAATGCTCAATGCTTTCATTCAAAAGCTGCGGGCTAACCCCTAACCCCTAACCCCTAACCCCTAACAGCTAACCCCTAAAGGCTCCCCAATGAACTTCCTATCCCAATCCTGGCTAATCAACCGTCGTCACGCGCTGCGTGCCATGGGCACTTGCATTTCGCTTCCTATGCTCGAATGCATGACTCCGCTGCGGGCTGCGGAAGCGAGCGAATCGCCGCGACGCAGTGCTTTCATTTATCTGGCCAACGGCACCCATTCGCCCAATTTCCAGATCACGACGCCGGGCAAGGATTATCAGTTTTCCCGCTCGCTCAAGCCGCTAGAAAAATTCCGCGATGTGATCACGCCGATCAGCGGTCTGCATCATCCGGGTGGCTTGGGCCAAGCTCACGCTTGTGCCAAGATTTGGCTGACCGGCGGAAAGCTCGGACCGACGGACCGCAATACCATCTCGGTGGATCAGAAAATAGCCGAAGTCACCGCGCAGCACACGCGCTACGCCTCCATGGAGATCGCCATCAACGGGCAGTCTCTCGCCTGGACTGCCGACGGCGTCGTGCTTCCTCCGCTGCGTCGTTGCAGCGAGATTTTCGCGTCCATGTTCGGGGAACCGGAGGGCGGCGAGGCGGCTCAGCGGAGGAGGCTGCGTCGCAAGGCGAGCGTGCTGGACGCCAACCTGGACGAAGTCCGTGAGCTTGACCAAAAGATGGGTGCGGCGGACAGAGGCCGGATGGAACAGTACCTGACGTCGGTACGCGAGGCGGAAATTCGGGTCCGGCGGGCTGACGAGTGGCTCGATACGCCGCTGCCGGAGATCACCGAAGAGGATCGCAAACGGACCGATCGCGACATCCCTCAGGCCGAGGCGGGCGAGTACTTCCGCACGATCTACGATCTGATGGTGCTCGCCTTCCAAACCGACGTAACCCGTGTGGCGACGTTCAGCATGGGTAGTGAGGGAGACGCGATTTCCATTCCCGAAATCGGAATCACGCAGTCGCGGCACATGCTCAGCCATCACGGCGGCGATCCGGGCTACATCGAAAAGTTGACCATGTATGACACGTTCGCCTTTGAGCAGTTCGGTTATTTTCTCACACGGCTGGCCCAGACCACGGACGTCAACGGCAAACCGTTGCTCGACTCGACGATGGCCCTGTTCGGCAGCGGTATGTCCTATGGTCATGGCCACGGCAACGCCAATCTGCCGCTGGTGCTTGCTGGCGGGTCGGCTTTGGGGCTCAAACTCGGCAGCCACCTCGACTTCAACCAAGGCCATTTCGATGGCTACCAGCTCGACCAGCCGAGCAAGCAATACAGCCTCTGCAGCCGCCCCGCCAACCCGAACGCCCACATGAGCAACCTGCTGTTGATGATGGCCCAGCGCATGGGCTGCGAAATCGACCAGTTTGGTGATAGTAACTCGGTTGTTGAGGTTTAGTATTCGGTCCTCTTAATCTTACTCCTACTCTTAATCCTAATCCTAATCCTAATCCTACTTTTAATCCATCGACTTGCGAATGTGTATTGAGCTGGGTGATCAGGCGGAGATTGGATGGCGGTTTAGGAAGAAGATTAGAATTAAGAGTAGGAGTAAGATTAAGATTATGTCAAAGCAGTTTGACCATGAGAAATTAAGCGTCTATCAACAATCAGTTCGGTTTTTTGCCTGGGTTGATGATT
>SLFV01000264.1 GCA_007124075.1 Roseimaritima sp. | reverse complement strand
CCCAGTTCGTCGCAAAGGTCAGAGACGGGAATCTTGTCGACCAAGTACCGCTTCACAACTGCGGCTTTTTCTTGAGCAGTGAATGTGCGTCGAGATCGTGTCATCGAATTGTCCTCCTTTGAACAGTAGAATAACTCGATCAGACGTAACCTCCAAATTCAGCTGAGGCAAAACAGCCGACAGTCAAAACAGGGCTCCAAAACCGCTCGGCTACACTGCGCACTTACCAAACCCGGCGATACAGCAACGATTTCGTCCTTGACAAATAATGCGGGCTGGGTTTTGCCGGGTGACGTTGCGCCAGCCAATTTAATAGCATCAACCATCCGGCGAGGGTAAAAAATCCGCCTGCGGGTAGAATCATGACTACCCAGCCTTGGTAATGCTCTCCCATCACCGGAATTTCAAATAAACTGCCTCGACCCAAGATTTCTCGGATGCTGCCCAGACACAACAGACTGATCAGGAAACCGCCTCCCATCCCCAACGCATCCAGGATCGATTTCCGCAAACTGTTCTTGGACGCGAATGCCTCGGCCCGACTGAGAATCAAGCAATTGACCACGATCAACGAAATAAAGGCGCCCAATGCGCGATGCAGCGGCAGACTGAGGGCTTGAATCACGTAGTCAACAATTGTCACGAAGGTCGCGATCAGCAAGATGAAAGTCACGATCCGCACCTGCTTGGGAACCCATTTACGGAGCAACGACACCGACATGTTTGACATGATCAGGACAAAGCCGGTCGCCAGTCCCATTGCCAATGCATTCCACGCCGAATTGGTAACCGCCAACACGGGACACATTCCCAGCGCCTGAGCAAAGACGGGATTTTGCTGGAAAACGCCCTTCAAAAATTCATCAGCGTTCGTGACGGCTGTCTCCGGTGGTGGCCCTGCTGGATGAGTCATCAATTCCCCTTAGACGCTTGCCAATCAAAGTCAGATTTTCTAGCAACGACGCGCGGCACCCAGCAGGCGGCTCCGTCGGAAACAATATTGGCAACCGCCTGGGAAGTAACCGTTGCCCCGGAGATGCCGTCGATCTGCCAGGGCTGCGTCTTGTGGCCTGGCTTAACGAACTTGATCTGGTTTTGCAGCCGGTCTCCCGCTGCGTCCAACCGGGCATCCAGGTGTTCAAAATTCTGCTGAAAGTTCTCATCCACCTCCACCCGATCGCCCAGCCCTGGAGTTTCTCGGCTGGCCAGTATACGAAAACCCAAAATCGCTTGGCTATCGAACGAGTAGCCAAACACCAATTGCACGATGTCTTGATAACCCGATGCCTGCCCGATCATCGCAATCCCCACCAATTGCTGCTGATCGTTGTAACCGGCGTAGACGATTTCCAACCCCTCGGAATGCATCGGCACCGGCTGGAATTTGCCCGTGTCAGTCAAACGATAGGCTTGGCTGGAGGTTGCCTCCGGCAGCACCTCCAGCACGGCTTGTTGAACGGCTGTGGTCAAGTTCCGCTGGATCAGCGGCTGGGTGAGGACGTAGACACTGACGATCGCGACCGAACAGGCCAGTCCGACCGTCAGCAGCACCCCAATCATCCGACTGGCAGCGACTGCGGGGCGACCGGCCAATGGTGACGAACCGGTTATTTTCGACTGGTCTCCTGGCGATGGCATGGTTTCGGCCTGAGCGGCAATTTCACCTCTTCCACTTGCACCTGAGGAGACATAAGAGCGTCCGTGAGACTGGACGGCGGTGGCAGTCTGCCGACGCTGCGTTCGCGTCCCATAGGCTCGCGGCTGAACCCAGCGATCGATGTGGGGCGAGGTGGCGTTAGCCAGCAGGATCGCGTACATCACTCCCTCGGGCATGCCGCCCCACAGGCGGATGACAACCACCAGGATGCCGATCAGGATTCCGTACAGCACACAGCCGCGGTGCGTGATCGGCGAAGCGACCATATCGGTGGCCATGAACACAGCGCCCAACATCAAACCGCCTGAGAGCAGCATGAATGTTGGGCCAGCGTAGCGGCTAGGATCCAGTGCATGCATCAGCCAGGAACAAGTGGCCACGGTCGTCAGAATAGCCAGAGGAATCCGCCAGTTCATCATCCGCTTGACGATCAAGTAGACACCTCCCACCAGGATCAGCCACGCCGACGTTTCGCCCAGCGAACCGGGGATTGAACCAAACAATAACTGAGCGGGATCACTATCAATTTGCTGAAACTTCCATTCCGAGAGCGGAGTGGCGGCCGAAAGCCCATCGTAGTGCGGACGTTGCAGCGGCAGGGTGAGCGTGGAGCGGGGCAAGTGCGACATCCAACGGTCCCCCGGTTCCAGCCAGTGGGTCATTGCGGCGGGAAAAGCCGCCTGCAGAAACGCTCGACCGATCAAGGCGGGATTAAAGCAATTACAGCCTAGTCCGCCAAAGAGCACCTTGCCAACGCCGATCGCCACCATCGCGCCTAACACCGTCATCCATAGCGGAAGACTGGGCGGCAGGGTCAATCCATACAACAGCCCGGTGACCGCCGCCGAGCCATCTGAGATCGTCGCGGCGCGTCGGGACCAGCGGCAGGCCCAATATTCCGTCAGCACGCATGCCATGACACTGGCCGTCAGGGTAACCAATCCAGGCAATCCCCACCAATAAACACTGAACAACGTCGTGGGGATCAGGGCCACCAGCACATGCAACATGATACGATCGGTACTGGCACCACTCGTCCAGAAGGGCGAACTACGGATTTCCAGCGTTCTGGTCCCAAGCATTACGTTAGCTTTCGCTTGCGGGCCGCCGCCTTCGCGACGCGGAAATGTTGAACCAGCGGGATATGGGAGGGGCACACCGCGGCGCAGCAACCACATTCGAAACAGTCCATCAGGTGGTAGTCCTGGACCATTTCGTCAAAACGTTGACGCATCGCAAGCAGCCCTAATTGGGATGGATTGAGAAACAGCGGGCAGGCATCGACGCAGTGCCCACAATGGATGCAAGGGTATTGCCGCTGGTGGGTTGGATGCTGAGTTTGCTGGTCGGTCAGCACGATCACACCGGTGGTGCCTTTGGTGACCGGAATATCTAAGCGGGGCACCGCTTGCCCCATCATCGGTCCTCCCAGAAACACGTCCGTGACATGCCGGTGCAGACCAACCGTTTCCAGTAAAAATCGTAACGGCGTGCCCAGCGGCACGCGGTAGTTTCCCTTCCGGACCACCCCAGGACCGCCAACCGTCAGCACACGATCTTGCAGCCCCGCACCATGCGGAAGCAGTTGGCCGATTTCCGCAGCGGTTGAAACGTTGACACACACCGTGTGGATAT
>SLFV01000014.1 GCA_007124075.1 Roseimaritima sp. | reverse complement strand
ATCATCGACCTGGTGGCTGGCCCGCTGTGGTACGCGGGCCCCGATTTCAAACAGCGGCACTTGATTGCGGAACCGCGCGAATTCAACGTCGCCGGTTACAGCGACCAGTTTTTTTCGTACGTGTTGGACGTCAACGGTGACGGAGCGCAGGACGTTTTGGTTCTGGGATTTCCCGGCGAAGCCGCGCGGTTGTACGTCAATCCGGGACACGCTGCCTTGGACCAGACGTGGGAAATGTTTGCCATCGCCCCGGTTTTGCACAATGAATCGCCCACGCTGGCACAATTAATTCCGGGCGATTTGCCGCAGATTGTCTGTGGGCGTGATTCGCAATACGGTTACTACCAAGCCGGGCCTGATCCCACCCAGCCCTGGACCTGGCATCCGATTTCGCGCCCCGGCACCTGCGGAGGACGCTTCGCGCATGGAATGGGCGTGGGGGATGTCAACGGGGACGGGCGGCTGGACATCCTGGATTCCAAACACTGGTGGCAGCAGCCCGCCGCGGACGATGCTTCCCTACTGTGGCAGCAACATACCTGGGCACCGGACGCGTATGGCAACGGTGGTGCACAAATCCTAGTGACCGACGTGACGGGCAACGGGGTGGCGGACATCATTAGCTCCCACAATGCGCACGCCTATGGTTTATCCTGGTTTGAGCAGTTTGCTCCGGGAGAGTTTCGGCGACACGAAATCATGGGTGCCAGTTCCACGGACAATCCGTACGGTGTCTGTTTCAGCCAACTGCACGCGCTGGCTCTTGCCGATATGGACGGCGATGGGTTGCCGGACATTGTGACCGGCAAACGTTATCTGGCACACAACGGCAAAGACCCGGGCGGTTTGCAGGAGCCCGTGCTGTATTGGTTTCAGTTGACACGGACCACCACAGACGCTGGTAACATGGAGGTGCAGTTCGTCCCGCATTTGATTCACAACGATTCGGGGGTGGGAACCGAGGTGTTGGTGACCGATCTGAATGGGGACGGCAAGCCGGATGTGGTTTCCTCCAGCAAACGTGGCCTGATGGTGCATTGGCAAACCTCGGCTGCGGCTGCAGAGACGATCAGTGCCGCGCCACAGCGGTGGCGGCTGAGCGAAGGGCGTGACCAATCGCAATACGCGATGGGCTTGAACCCTCAGGCGGCAGCCGCTGCGATGCTGGTGCCCGACGGGTTTGCGGTCGACCTGATTGCTGCCGAACCCGATCTGACTCAGCCGATCGCGATGTGCTTTGACGCCCGTGGCCGAATTTGGGTGATTGAGGGGCATACGTACCCGCAAAAAGCTGCCGACGGGGCCGGGCGTGACCGGGTTTTGATTTTCCAAGATACCAACGGAGATGGCCAGTTTGATTCGCGCCGCGTCTTTGCGGAAAACTTGAATTTGGCCAGCGGGATTGAAGTCGGGTTTGGCGGCGTTTTTATCGGTGCGGCTCCCGAATTGCTGTTCTATCCCGACGCCGATCATGATGGCGTGCCCGACGGCCCACCGGTGGTCCTGCTGGATGGTTGGGGTTTTCAGGACACGCATGAAACGCTGAATTCGTTCACTTGGGGGCCTGATGGCTGGTTGTACGGTTGCCACGGGGTGTTTACCCATTCGCGCGTCGGCAAGCCGGGAACTGCCGACGCGGATCGGATTCCAATCAACGCGGGGATGTGGCGTTATCACCCGATTCGGCAAAAATTCGAAGTGTTTGCCTACGGCACCAGCAACCCTTGGGGGGTCGATTTCAATGATCAGGGCGAATGGTTTTTGACGTCGTGCGTCATTCCGCACCTGTTTCATGTCCAGCAGGGGGCGCGGTATCAACGCCAGGCGGGCTCGCATTTCCAGCCCTACACCTACGCGGAACTGCAAACGATTGCCGACCATGCTCACTATGTTGGGAAGATTTCCGACCATGCCTTTTGGGGCGACAATGCGGTGAAACGTCCTGCCGCTGCCACCCCAACCTCCATGTTGGGCGGAGGGCACGCCCATTGTGGTTTGGCGATCTACAATGGCGATACCTTCCCACCGGCTTACTACGGTGATTTGTTTTTTCACAATTTGCACGGCCATCGGGTGGTCCGTGAACATTTGCAGCGTGATGGTTCCGGTTTTGTCGGTCGGCACCGTCCCGACTTTGCCCTTTCGCAGGATCGACACTTTATTGGGGTGGGGGTGATGGTGGGACCCGATGGTGCGTTATACCAATCGGATTGGCATGACCCCCAAACCTGCCACAATCGCACGCCCGAAATCTGGGACCGCACCACGGGCCGCCTGTACCGCGTGCGGTACGGCAATGTCCGTGGGATGTCGTTTAACCTGTGGGCTGAAAGTGACCAGGAATTGGTAGCGAGGCTGCAAAGTGACAACGGCTTCTTTGCGCGGCAGGCCCAGCGGATTTTGCACGAGCGCTTCAGCGTCGGGCAAGTCGACCAAGCGGTGGTTAGCCAGGCGTTGGAGGCGATCGTTCGGTCTGGCAGCCAACGTGATCGGTTGCGGGCAATTTGGACCGCCGGGGCGGCGGCCGGGTTAAACGAAAAGCATCTGCTGGTCCTGCTAAGCGACGCGGATCCGTACGTCCGCAGTTGGGCGGTGCATTTTTGCGGGGAATTGCTACATCAGGAGGCTTTTTCGCAGTTGCCCCAGACCCGCATGGACGACGCGTTGCATCGGAGACTGAGCGAAATGGCTGCCCGCGATGCCAGTCCGGTGGTCCGCCGCTTTTTGGCTTCGTTCCTGCAGCGGCTGCCCCTGTCGCAACGCTGGCCGCTGGTGGAAGGGTTGGTCCGTCACTCAATCGACGGTCAGGATCGCAACTTGCCGACCCTGATCTGGTATGGATTGGAACCGTTGGCGGAGCTTGATCCGCAGCGCGTCTTTTCCTTGGCCGCTGCCTCGGCCTGGCCCCATTTGCTGCGGTTTGCGATCCGCCGTACTGCCAACTCAGCCGAAGGTCGCCAGTCGCTAGTTGCGGCGCTGGTGGACCCAGCACATCGGCAGCGGCAAACCATGATTTTGGAAGAACTGTTGCAAGCGGGAAAGCAGCGAGCGGGGGTCGCGATGCCCGCGGGCTGGCCTGCGGCCTTTGAGGCTTTGTCTGAACACACGGATGCGAAGTTGCAAGAGCTGGTCCGGCAGGTTGCAGTCCAGTTTGGCGATGCTTCGGCAGCACCGTATTTCAGAGCCGTATTGCGTGATGGGCAGCAATCTAAGCCGCGGCGGCTGGCGGCCTTGACCGCGTTGCAAGCGGTCGTCGATCCCGAATTGACTCCGCTTGCCTTGAGCTTGCTGGATGATCCCGACATCGCCGAGGCGGCGATCGCAACGTTGGCTGGACGTGAGGACCCCGTGATTTGCGACGCGCTGCTGGCGCGTTTCGCGGAATTCAGCCCTGCCCTGCAAACCGCTTCGCTGGCCACGCTGGCTTCGCGGAAATCGTATGCGTCAAAGCTGGTCGAAGCGCTCGAGTCTCAACAACTGGATGCTCGGCAAGTACCGGCTTTTATTGTCCGTCAGATCGTCGCCCTGGGGGACGAGTCATTAAGTCAGCGGTTGCAGGCCTGTTGGGGAACGATCAATGCTTCCGACGAAGAAAAGAAAACGCAGATCACCCGCCTGCGTGGGCTGCTTCGAGGGGCGGCTTATGAGCAAGCCGATCGATCGCGCGGTCGCGCGCTGTACGAGGCCAACTGTGGGAAGTGTCACAAGCTATTTGGCAGCGGTGGCGAGATAGGGCCCGACATTACCGGGGCTAACCGGACCAATATCGATTATTGGTTGGAGAATATTGTGGAGCCTAACGCGCTGATCGGCCGCGATTACCAGGTCACCACCTTTCTGATGGATGATGGTCGCGTGATCAGCGGACTGCGGAGAGAGGAAAACGATCAGGCGGTGCTGGTCCAGACCGCCACGGAACAGATCGTCCTCATCAAAAGCTCCATCGAGGAAGAAACGCGGTCCGCAGTCTCCTTAATGCCCGAGGGGCAACTGGAACGGATGACCGACCAGGAAGTTCGGGAACTGATTCGCTATCTGACCGGTGATACACAGGTCCCGCTGCCAGGGCAGACGGAGGAACCGACGGTAACAATCCGGCCCGATGGTTCGATGATTATTGAGGGAGAAGCCCTTGTTTCAACCGCAGAGGTTTCCAGCGGGATCGTCAGAGCCCAAGCCATGCGAGGCTTTGGACCGCAGTGGTCAGGGGACCAGCAACTGTGGTGGACCGATGCGAAGCCGAATGATCATCTGATGCTGCCTGTCTCGCTTCCCGCCGAAGGACGCTTTGAGGTATTGCTTTACCTAACGCAAGCAGAGGATTACGGACAGCTTCAGATTCAGGTCGCGTCAGCCGACTTGCAGACGATCGATTTGTTCGCACCGAAAGTGCAGCCTGCGGCTCCGGTGCGATTCTTGGGGGTCCAGGTCCAACAATCTCAATCCTTGCAATTCAAGCTGACCATCACGGGGAAACATCCCGACGCGGTGCCACGTTACATGGTCGGGCTGGATCGGATCGAATTGCGACCGGTCCCGTGACGTTCCTGGGAACCGCGTGTGTACCAATACAGTCCGGGCCGGATCAGCAGTTCGCACAGCGTGGAGGTGATCAGACCGCCAACGATCACACTGGCTACGGGATAAAGGATTTCTTTGCCGGGTTGCGTCCCGCCGATCACCAGTGGCATGAGACCTAGACCGGTCGTCAACGCTGACATCAAAACCGGAGACAGCCGGTCCAACGAACCTTGAATGATCAACGGAACGCTAATCCCAGCATCGCTGCCCAGGTTTCGATAGGTGGAAATCAGCAGCAGGCCGTTGCGTGTCGCAATCCCACCAAGCGAAACAAACCCGACGATGGCAGCGATCGAGAGCGATTGATTCGTCATGACCAGAGCCGCCACACCACCGACGAAAGCGGCCGGGACTGCCAGCAAAATCTGCAGTACCAGGCGTAGCATTGGAAACACGGTGTACAAAATTGCGATCACGATCAATGTCGAGGCAATCGAGAAGGTCAGCAGGTTTTGTTGTGCCGACTGACGTGCTTCGAACTGGCCTCCGTAGGACACGTAATACCCTTCTGGAAACGGGACCGAACGGGAAATCCTGTGGCGAATCTCTTGAACCACGCCACTGAGGTCACCGCCCAAGGTATTGACGCGAATCACGATCCTCCGCCGTGCGTTTTCGCGGTTGATCGTATTGGGCCCGCCGCCGCGCTGGACCCGAGCGACGTATCCCAACGGAATCCGTGTGCCATCTGCCAGTTCCATCGGCATGCGGTGCAGGTTGTCGATATCAAGCCGATATTCGTCACGCATCCTCACAATCACATCAAAAAAACGCTGGCCTTCGGTCACCTGCGAGACCACGCGGCCATGCATCGCGGTTTCGATCAGCGCAGTCACCTGCCGCGCGGTCAACCCATATTTTGCCAGGGCATCGTAATTTAGTTCGAATCGCAGTTGAGGCACAATCTGTTGTTGTTCCACAAAGGGATCTGCGATCCCCGGGACCGATTCAATGGCCTGGCGAATCTCTTCGCCTTTGCGACGCAGGACATCCAAGTCATCCCCGTGGACTTTGATTGCAATTTGGGCCGCCACGCCGGAAAGCATGTGGCTGATCAGGTGCGCGATCGGCTGTTCGATTTCGTGTTCGACCCCCGGCAGATCATCCACGGCAGCGGTCAGCAGTTTAATCATCTCGCGGCGGTTGATCGTGGTCTTGGGATTCAGCGTGATCACGTACTCTGCCACGTTTACCCCCATGATATGTTCGTCCAATTCGGCGCGGCCTAACTTGCACGTAAAGTCCGCAATCGGCCCGTTGGGGTTGCTGGGCGATGTCTGCAGCTCCTTGAACTTGGCGTCCGCCAAGTGGCTGACCCGCAGCATCGTTTCCAGCGAAGTCCCGGGAGCGGTATAGAGGTTGACTTGCGTGGCCCCCTCATCAAATTCCGGCAAAAAATCTCGTCGCATTCCGAGCATCGCGAACGCCGCCGCCGCGACCGCGATACCGGCCGTCAGGCTGGAACTGAAAAAACCAAGGGGGTGCAAGCTGAAACGGATCAGCGGCGTCGCCATCCCCTTTGTAATCCGCAGCAAAAAACCATCGCCACGATTGCTTGTTTGGCCACAAGACCTTGGCAGGAGGGCCAGCGCCAGTGCCGGAGTAAGCGTCAACGCCACCAGCGTGGAGGCAACAATCGAAACCAGATAAGCGATCGCCAGTGGCGTGAACAAACGGCCCTCGATCCCCGAAAGGGTAAATAGCGGCCCGAACACGACCACCACAATCAGCGTGCTGATCACAATCGCGGGCAAGACTTCCCGTGTGGCTTGCAGCACGATTGCTGCCGCCGAGGCACCGGGCGGGTCCCGGCGGGATCTTAACCGCTGGTAAGCGTTTTCCACGCCCACGATCGCATCGTCGACCAGCATTCCCAGACCAACCGCTAACCCGCCCAGAGTCATTACATTGATGCCCATGTCCAGTTGCCAGAACACCAGCGCGGTCAGCATCAATGACATCGGAATCGCGATCACGGTGATCAATGTCGTCCGTATATTCATCAGAAACGCAAATAAGACAATCACCACCAACAATGCGCCCCCGCGCAGTGCGCTGGCGACGTTGCTAATTCCCAGATCAATGAATTCGCGTTGTTCGTAGGTCGGACGCAGGACCACGTCGGAGGGCAACGAGGTTCTCAATTCGTCCAGAGTGTCTAAGATCCGCTGTGTCAATTCACGCGTGTCGGCTTCGGGCTGTTTCTGGATCGTCAGCACCACGGCCTGGCGACCGTTGATCGACGCGTCCCCTCGTTTGATCTGCGGTCCTTCCACAACGTCGGCGACCTGTTCCAGCAGCACGGATCGTCGCGTCGAGGGGCGGACCACAATCTTTTTCATCGTTTCCACATCGGTGATCAGGCCCAGCCCACGAACCAGTAATTCCTGTGAACCGTCGTTGACAAAACCGCCCGTCACGTTGAGGTTGGAATCCTGCAAAGCTTGTTCGATGTCCGTCAGAGTCACTTCATAGACGTGCATTTGGTGCAGATCGACCAGAACTTGATATTGTTTGCGACCTCCTCCCATCGTGATTACTTGAGTTACGCCACGCAGCGCCCGCAGACGCTGGGCAACGACCCAGTCGGCCTGTGTCCGCAATTCCAGCGGATCGGTGCTGCCGTCCTTGCTGTACATTCCGATCAGCATGATTTGCCCCAGCAGGGAGGCCATCGGAGCCAATTGCGGTTGAACGCCGGGCGGCAATCGGTCGGTCGCGGTAACCAACCGTTCCTGAACGATTTGTCGAGCGCGATACAGGTCTTGGCCCCAGTCGAATTCGACTTGGATCACCGACAAGCCGATATCGCTGGTGGCCCGAACATCCAACACATCGGTGGCCCCGTTGAGCGCGTTTTCCAGCGGAATCGTGACGCGAATCTCAACCTCCTCGGGTGACATCCCGAGACATTCGGTGATCACGACCACGCGCGGGCGAGAAAGGTTAGGCAGCACATCAATCGGTAAGTTGGCGGCAACATACGCACCGACGATCAATACCGCTAGCGACGCAGAAATCACCAAGAAGCGATACCGTAGCGATTGGTCAACGAGCAAGGATAACATGGAGCCTGGGTCTGCCTGTCGTGTTACCGCTACGAATGGAAAGTGATTTCCGAATGAGTCCCTGATCGGCGTAAAACGCGTTGAATTCAATGGTCATGATGGTGGTGCCCGCCACCGCCACTGAACTGCATTCTCCAAGCCAAAAGCAATTGATACGCCTGGTTCATCGCCAACAATTGTCCAGACGCCAACGCAGCAGACGACTCAATCACACAATGACGTTGATCTTGATGCAGGACCTGGACCGCGATCGGTTCAAATTCAAACTCCGGAAGCTTCTCCAAATGCTGCCACAGTTCCTCTGGTTCGAGATCCTGTAAATGGGACAAATCTCCCAAATCCGACGCGTTTTCTAGCCAAAACACGAATGTTTCGGCTCCGCTTTGCACCACCGCATCACGCGGCAGGACCAGACGATTGCCCCAGGTTTCCACCGGTACATGCAAGTGCGCACGCTGACCCGGTTTGAACCGCCAGGACCGAAACACGCGACCAGACGCATCATGGTTCTCTATCACCACCTGATTGGGTAACGCCATATAAAAAGGGAATGTCTGCGTCTGGGGATCGACATGATTGTCGATGTAAGTGATTTCCAGTCCCTCAATCACGTCGCGAGGTTGGCCAGAGAAATCAACATTTCCCAATTCTGCGGTAATCGTCCAGCCGTTTTTCGTCAGTTGATAAATCGCGTCCAAATCGGTTTCAAACGCCTCGCCGCGGAGGAAAAGTTCATGATGATTGGCGATGTGACACAGTTCCTCTCCCTTGCGTACCGCTCGGCCGGGAAACGCATCCAACTGTTCGACGGTGTAAATCAAGTTGTGTTCGGCATGCGAGTCATTCTCCCCCACAATCTCCAGATGGATATCGATTTCACCGACCAATTCACGTGCTTCGATGACACGGTCGATTTGCTCCGGCGATAACCCACGCAGACGCAGTTCCTGCAGGCGAGCCGAACGCTCGGAGGCGAGTTGCTTTAATTCGTATTCCAGTTCCAACTTGCGCCGTCCCACCACAGCACCTGTTTCGGCCAACGGTTCCAGCCTGGCCAGTTCCCGCTGGGCGACAGTGGTCCGCGTTAACATTTCCAGAATTGACAACTGGGCACTCTCGAGTGTTTCGTCGGTCAGTTGCAGCGTGAACATTCGATCACCCGGGCTGAGTGCTTGGCCGGGAAAGCGAAAGATTTCACGTACGATCCCTTGTGCTGGCGCGGTCACCGTCAGCCCGCTTTGCCCCGGCTTTTCAATCACCACAGCGGGGACATACAGTGTTTTTTGATAATCACTGAACCGCACCGGTGCAATCCGAAGTCCTAAATTCTTTGCTGCTGCGATCGATATGTCGACGTGATCCTCATGATCATGTTCGTCTCCGTGGCTGTGTTCGTGGCTGTGGCCGTGGCCGTGGCCGTGTCCACCAGAAACGGTTGTCGTTGACAGTTGCTCCGTCTGACGCGGTGGATTCCCGACACGATGCCGGTATCCCAACCAAACCCCGACGACCATGGTGGCGAAACAGACCGCCAGTGAAATCTGAATAAGGTAGCGTTGAGGCATCGGGTCATCTGGTGAATATCGGGTCATCTAGTGAATGAGGCACGTCAAGAGTTAGGATTCCAATCAAGCCCCAAGGTTACTTGCGCGTCTGGGAAATTGTAACCTACTAAACTCGGTTCCAGTTTCGGAGGCGAACGCAGAGGCTGTCTAACGCCCGAAGAACTGTCTACTGTCCGGAAAAACTAAAGCCACGCAAGCTGTCGCCGGTGGTATAGTCTGCGGGGGAAGCTAGCCCGCCAGACAGCAGCAGGCCGTCCAATCGGCTGGTCGCCTGCGCTAGTTGCGTCTGCGCAACGATCAGCTTCAGAGATGCCTCGTAGTAGCCGCGACGGACCACCAACACCTGCAAAAAATCTAGTTCCCCCGCTTGATAGGCCAACTCCGAAAGCTCCAAGCCTTGCTGGAGCTGCGGGATAATTTCCTCCTCGTATTTCCGCACGGCCGCTGCCGCCGTTTGATGTTCGCGAGCCACTTGGGCTAAACGAGTTTCCAGCGTCTGAATAATACGGGCAACCTCCTGAGATGCGCGAACGTAATCCGCGTGAGCTGCGGAAATGTTGCCCTGATTGTTGTTCCGGACGGGCAAGGGTGCAGCGACCTGGAGATTGATCATCCCATGATCTTGCTCGCGATCATAACCGGCACCAACGAATGTGGTCAGGTTAGGAATCGGCTGAGCCCGATGCCGCCGCACTAAGGCTTGTTTTTCTCGGACAATCGACCTCGCAACTTGCAATTCGGGACTGGAAGCCATCAAGTTTGCCGCAACCCGTTCCCATTCGATCGCGGCGGCCGCAACGGGGAAAGCACCCTCCAGCTCCACATGCGTTTCACGAGGCATGGCAGCAATCACAGCCAGGGCCTCCCAAGTGGTTCGAAACGCGATGTCGGCTTGTTCCGCCGCCAAGGAGACTTCGCTAAGCAACGTTTTAGCTTGCAACGTTTCCACAACGCTACCCTCGCCTGCGGTTTGACGCTGTTCTGCCAGATGGACCCCTCGTCCGGCAACCTGGGCAAAGGAGTCGATTGCCCTGCGTCGTTGCTGCGCCGCCAAGGCTTCGTAAAATAACAGCCTGACGTCGGTCAGGACGCGAAACTCCTGAACCGACGTTTCGGCCTGCTGCGCCTGCTGGGTGTGCCGCAAGACGTCGCGGTTAAGCCGCAATTTGTCTCCACGAACCCATTCTTGTTCCACGAACGCGGTGTGCTGGTCGGTGCTGCGGTCGGCCAATTGCTGTGCCGAATAGCCCACATTGGGGTTTGGCCTTGCACCCACTTGCCGCATCAACCCCTCCGCTTTGCTGGCCGTAGCCCGCGCAGAGCGGATTGACGCAGCGTTGGCAAGCGCGTTTCTTTCGATTTCTTCAAGGGTGACCACACGGAAAGGCGGATCGTGGGCGTTCACCGTGGTTGTTGCTAGTACGGGCAAACGGAACGTGTCCGCAGGTAAAACAGCAAGGCGTAACGGATCGCGCCGCAGTTGGGGCGATGACTCGTCCGCTGGAGAAACGCGTCGCTTCAGGTGCGCCGTTTCCGCAAGGTCGGAGGTGTTTACGGTCTCCGGAAGTTCGCCACAGGTTCCACCTTCGGACAGCATGGCAATGGGGTCATCCATCGCTGGAACCGATCGACCAGAAACGCAACCGCCCACAATCAAAACAGGAAGGCAAGGCAACCATGCAAACAACCAGCGTCTGGCCGCTCCGTTCCTCCTGCCGCTAGCACGCCTTTTGATGACGGCAAACGGACTGCAATGGTCAGCACACATCTTTTTCTCTGGACGCCAGTGCGAATTTCCGTACCGGTTGCATCACGCTACCCCGTATGAATCGGCTTGCAGCGATTGCATCGCATGTTACAAATAGCCCGATTCTGAAGGATCTTGGCACCGCTGACTTCATATTCCTCAGAAGCCGCAAGGTCGACCGGGCTCCCTCCGAAGGGCTTGGCAAGCACAAGCCTCCGTTGTCGCATTTTTGGGCGTTGCAAATGTTGGCGGTAGCGTTAGACTGTTGGTTTTTACAGTCGGAAAAAAAAATTGGAAGCATTAAGAAACGAGAACAGATGACCATTACCAAAGAGCGGAAGCAAGCGGTAATTTCCGAAAATCGCAAGGCGGGCGATGACACCGGTTCACCCGAGGTTCAGATCGCGATCTTGACGGAACGAATCAACGGTTTAACCGAACATATGCGTACCCACCGTAAGGACTATGGGTCTCGTCGAGGGTTGCTAGGTTTGGTCAGTCGGCGTCGGCGATTGCTGGATTATGTGAGAGAGAGGGATCCGCAGCGGTATCTTGATATCATCGCTCGACTGGGGATTCGTAAGTAGTCCTTCGTTATCACGAGACCGAGTCGGCAGCATTTTTGCGTCTCTCTCGCTCGGTCGATTCGGTGGGATGCTGCCGGCCGATTGGTTGGTGAGGGAGGCTGTCGGGCAGGTATCGGCTGCGATGCGAACGTTCTGGTTTTGCCAGCGCGAACATGTCGCTAAGAGTGATTGCTGATTGGTTGGGCATGTCGTTTGGGTTTGTCCATTGCAGGATTGGTCGGGAAGGTCAGTGCCGGGGACTGCGGGTTAGAGCTGGCGGTTAGACTGCTTCGTATAGCAGGTGTCTGAGGCCTAGACCTATTTATTCCCGCTTCAAATTTTTATTGTTGGTTGAAGGAAATTGACGAAGTGAAAGTTCGAGTAGAAAAGCAAATTGGTCGGCACCTGTTGTCGATGGAAACGGGGCACTTAGCGAAACAGGCAGCGGCCTCGGTTTTGGTTCAGTATGGTGAGACGGTCGTCCTGTGTGCGATGGCCAGTTCGCCGGGGCGTCCGGGTTTGGATTTTTTCCCGTTGACATGCGATTATCGAGAACGCTTTGCCGCCGCCGGAAAATTCCCCGGCGGTTTTTTAAAGCGCGAAGGTCGGCCAACGACCAAGGAAACGCTCAGCAGTCGGTTGATCGATCGTCCAATTCGCCCGT
>SLFV01000422.1 GCA_007124075.1 Roseimaritima sp. | reverse complement strand
GACCTATGCTTGCCCGAGCGATCCCCATTCTGACACCCCGAGAGATGTTTCCCCCAAACGAGCCAGCCCGCTGTTTCCGACGACTTACGGTTTTAATTTTGGAAGCTGGTTGGTCTACGATCCAGTCACTCGACGGATCGGAGACGGATCGTTCGGCCCCAACGCATCCCTGGGGTTCCGCGACTTTATCGATGGCACGAGCAACACGCTGATGGTTTCTGAGGTGAAAGCCCGACAGTTATACGGACGTAACGAGCCACCTTTGGGAGGCATCCTGATGCCCGCCCCCAGATTGGACGCGGTGATTGCGAAGCTACCAGCCAGTTTTTCTTGGTGCCGGCCCAACGGTCATACCGAGTGGCCCGACGGACGCGTGCATCACCAAGGGTTCACGACTGCGGCTGGACCGAATGACCGAGTGATCGGAGGAGCGGCTTCCAACCTTTGTCCAGCGCAAGCCGATATTGATTACACCTCCAGACAGGAAGCGACCAGCGACAGCGAACCAACATTCGCTATCATTACTTCGCGCAGCTACCATCCGGGGGTTGTTCAGTCGTCACTGATGGATGGTTCTGTTCGGACCCACGCCGAAAGCATTGACTTGGTCGTGTGGCGGGCCTTGGGAACACGCGCCGGGGGCGAGCCTGTTAGCCATACTGAGTGAGCCTCGAATCGTCACCACGCCAGTAATTTTAGGTCAGTCGCGGTTCGCTGCATGGTAGTGAATCCATCATCGTTGCTTTTCGCGGCGCGAATGCAGCGTCCCGTAGCGATGTTTTTGCAGAGCAAAAGGCGACACCCGTTTCCAACACAATACTAACCTGCCTGCTTCATTCGCTCTGGCGTTGGATAGACGATATACGGCACAATAGACACGGCGGGAGAGTAAACGGTTAAAATGACACCGAGAAATGGTCCACGATGCTTCGTTGCTGTCGCTACCTGTGTGAATACGCTGCGGTTCGGATACTGGTCGCCCTGATGCAATGCCTGCCGGAGCGTGTTGCTGAGCGAATGTGTACGGTTGGCAGTTGGTTTCTGAGCAACCTGCTGCCGATTCGTCGAGCGCTAGTGGCGGAAAATATTGCCCGCGTTTTTCCTGACCTTCCCAGGGCCGAGGTGCGATTGATGCGACGGCGGATGTGGAAGCATTTGCTTATGATGATCTGCGAAATCGCATGGGCTCCGCGTCGTTTGCACCGTTGCAACTGGAAGCAATTTGTTGTAATCCCCGATACTCAGCAAATGTTGCAGAACCTACTCAGCCCGCGTCCCTTGGTGATCGTCTCGGGGCATTTTGGCAACTTCGAAATCGGTGGTTACGTGACCGGCTTGATGGGGGTTTCCACCGTTACGATTGCGAGAAAGCTGGACAACCCTTTCCTGGATGGCTACCTGAGGAAATTTCGTGGCGGTAAAGGCCAGTGGATGGTCGACAAGAAGGGCTGTGCTGCATTCGTCGACGGTCACTTGGAAAATGGGGGAGTGCTGACCTTACTGGCCGATCAACATGCGGGGGCGAAAGGATGCTGGGTCGATTTCTTGGGCCATCCCGCTTCGTACCATAAAGCGCTCGCATTGTTCGCGTTGACCGCAGACGCACCATTGATGGTCAGTTCCACGCGTCGCATCGGGGCCCCGATGCGGTTTCAGCAGGACCTATTCGGGGTGGTGGACCCCAGAGCACAGGAACCGGTCACGGCGGGCGTGCGGTCGTTGACCACGTGGTACAGCGACCGAATGGGCGAAATGGTGCTGTTGGCTCCCGACCAGTATTGGTGGTTGCACCGTCGCTGGCGTCCCAAGCCCGAGAAACGCCAAAAGCGGACAGTGCATGACTCCGCCGTGAAACGGGATGCCGCTTAGCTACCCCTGAATCTATCGCTGCCGCTCTCTCTGGCTTTCACGTTTAAACCTTCCCCAAAGAAGCCCTACTGGCCAGGAACCGGGGCAAGGCCACGTTTGCACTTTGCAGCACTTGCTATCGCAAAACACGGTACACTGAAGACTGCGGGATCACACTGGGGCAACCCCGTCGCATTTCAAGAGGACCGTCCAATGTTTGCAGATAAAACCGTTCGCCGTGCATTCATCCGTCAATGGGGCGGAACCTTAGCGGGGGGGTGTGCGACGGTTCCTTGGTTGGACAAGCTGGCCCCGGTTTCGGCGTCGGAATCAACCCTGCCCCCCGGGGCAGTACGATTTTCCAGCGAAATCGAACCATTGGTGCGCATGCTGGAAGAAACACCGCGAGACCGCGTGATCGAAAAGGTTGCGGCGCGGGTCTCGACGGACAACGTTAGCTATCAGCAATTGCTATCCGCTCTTTTTTTGGCTGGCGTCAGAAACATTCAGCCCCGCCCTTCGGTTGGGTTTAAATTTCACGCCGTGTTAGTCGTCCACTCCGCGCATCTTGCCGCGTTGGCTTCGGTCGATTCCGAACGATGGTTGCCGATTTTTTGGGCGATCGACAACTTCAAAAGCTCGCAAGCCCGAGACGTACGCGAAGGCAACTGGACCATGGCAGCGGTGACGGAGGCCGACCTTCCGGATCCCGTCCAAGCACTGCGGCAATTTGACAAAGCGATGCGACAATGGGACGAATCAGCAGTCGACCTAGCCACCGCCTCGATGGCGCGTGGGCAAAGCGCTGGCAGCGTCTTTAATGCCTTCGCACGCTATGCGGCCCGTGATTTTCGCAGCATCGGGCATAAGGTGATTTACCTTGCCAATGCGTACCGTTGCCTGGAAACGATCGGGTGGCAGTATGCCGAGCCGGTGCTGCGCAGTCTCGCCTACGCGATGTTGAATCATCAGGGCGACCCCAATCCCGCAACTAGTGACTTGGACGCCGATCGCGATGGCCGAATGAACGCCGAACGCGTTACGCAACTTCGGACTGACTGGATCGTTGGCCGCGATGATCCAACCGCGACCGCGGAACTGCTGCGTGCATTGCGGACAGTCGACTCGGAACAAGCCAGTCAACTGACGGTAGAGATGCTGAACCGTGGAGTCAGCGTGCGATCGATTTACGATGCGCTGTTTGCTTCCGCAGCGGAAATGACCATGCGGCAACCGGCGATCGTCCCCCTGCACGCACTGACAACGACCAATGCGATCCATTACGTTTTTCGAACCTGTTCCGATGACCGGACACGACGTTTCTTGTTGCTTCAGAACGCAGCCTTCCTCCCGCGTTTTGCAGCGGCCGCCGCATCGCGGGGGAAACTAGCAGACTTGCAAATCGATCAACTGCAAGCGGCGGAGGGAACGGCCCAGGCGTCTCCCGAAGCTATCTTCCACCAACTCGCCGAACAGCCCGCCGATGCCGCAGCAGCCGTCATGGGCTACCTGGCGGCAGGCAATCCGGTCACGGATCTGATGCACCATGCGCGGCGATTAATCTTTCGAAAAGGAAATGATTCCCACGATTACAAATACAGTTCGGCGGTCTTGGAGGATTTTTTCGCCGTGACTCCGGCGTGGCGAGCCCGCTTTCTCGCCGCAGCGATGTACAAACTGCGACACGAAGGCCATTCCGATACCTCGCTGGTCGCTCGTATTGAAACAGCGTTCAGCTAGCTTGCGCAAGATCAATCACTGTCCGTTTTACCTGTCTTTCCCGGCCTCGCGCGGCGGAATCGGACCCGGCCGCGCGCGCGGGACGGTGGGTCCGTCACCTAGTTAGCTCGATTCGTTGAACAAGCCGTCGTTTTTGGCAAAACGAAACGCGCTGGCCCTGGGCGGACGGTAAAATGCCGCTGGACGAATCGTCATTCCAAACCTAATCTCCCCCCCTCCCCCTCAACACCAAGGATTATCGATGCATCGATTGCTAACGAATCCCCTACGCACCTGTGGCGGTGTCCTGTTTTGTATGACAACCATTCATTCGGCCACGTGGGGCCAGCAATTCACCCCCAATTACGATGAAGCTGCGGTTGCCGCGTACAAACTTCCCGATCCGCTGGTCAATCAAACAGGGTTATCCGTTACGGATCCGGCAGACTGGCAGCAGCGACGGGGCGAAATTTTGGGATTGTTTCAGGAACATGTTTATGGGGTTGCACCTGATCCAGTGCCGGTGCATGCAACCGTCGTATCAACCAACAACGACGCGGTCGACGGGAAAGCCATACGTCGCGAAATTGACCTGACACTGGAAAACGAAGGAAAGTCGCTGACACTGTCCTTACTGCTGTACACTCCGGCAGGTGCGACCCAGCCCGTACCCTGCTTTCTGGGGCTTAACTTTCACGGCAACCACACACTTGAAACGGACCCTTCGATTCGCTTGCCCAACACATGGGTGCGGTCGCAGCCCGGCGGAATCACGGAGGACCATCGCGCGACCGATGCAGGGCGGGGAACACGGAGCAAAAGCTGGCCGGTAGACCTGATCGTCGATCAAGGCTATGCGCTGGCAACGGTTTATTACGGAGACATCGACCCAGATTTTGACGACGGCTTCGAAAACGGAATTCATGGTCTATTTCAGCACTGGGCTAAATCCATCGAATTGAATCAACGGTGGGGCAGTATCGCGGGTTGGGCGTACGGGCTAAGCCGCGTGCTGGATTATCTGCAAACCGATCCATTGGTTGATGGACAGCGGGTCGCGGTGGTGGGCCACTCGCGACTGGGAAAAACAGCATTGTGGGCCGGGGCGACCGATCCGCGTTTCAAACTGGTAATCAGCAATAATTCAGGCTCCGGTGGGGCCGCGCTCAGCCGACGGGTTTTCGGCGAAACGGTTGGAAGAATCAACACGTCGTTCCCCCACTGGTTCAATCAGCAGTTCAAACGCTACAACAAGCAGGAGGGCGACTTGCCTGTCGATCAGCATCAATTGATCGCCTTGATCGCCCCGCGCGCGGTTTATGTTGCCAGTGCAACCGAAGATCGCTGGGCCGACCCCCGGGGGGAGTTTCTAGCCTGCGTCCATGCCGATCCGGTGTATCGTTTGTTGGGAACCAACGGTTTGGGAGGTGCGGTACCGCCAAACGAATTGCCGCCACCCGATCGACCGATTGCCCAGGGAACGATCGGTTACCATCTCCGCACCGGCCCGCACGCGTTGACGCAGTTCGACTGGCTGCAGTACCTCCGCTTTGCCCAGGATCGTCTGTGATCGAGAACTGCCCGCAAATGCTACTGGCCGCCCAAACACGCAGCGCGGCCCCGGTTCGCGTCATAACAACACCTCGCTGCCACGTTGAAGGTCAGCGCTCCAGGATTCGATCAATGTCGCTTGATTCGCGTTCCGATCGACCTGATTCATTGCGGTTAAACAACGATTAATACGATTCAGCTCCGGCTGCACGCCCTCAGATGCGGACGGTTGTTGCCGAACTCGGTTTCGGAAAAACTCCAGCGTAATGGAAAACACCTGCCGCATTCGGTTTCGGCGTGACGGCGCATCCTTGCCCGCTGCGGTGACATAGTCGTTGACCAAGGTTGACAGTGTGACCGCATTGATAACCTCGGCCGATAACAGCTTCTCCAAATGTTCGCAGAACCCTTGCCCCTCAGGCTGCAACAAATCCATCGCTTGATAAACGTTCCCCTCGCAGCGTTCAATCAAGCGCTGAGCGTCGGTCGCGGGAATGTTCTCCGCGCCGTGGGCAGCCAACAATCGAGCGGCATCCTCGCCGGTGGGGGGCAGAAAACGAATGGTTCGGCAGCGCGAACGAATCGTTGGTAATTGACGCTGGGCCGTCGTACCAATCAGAATAATCAGTGCCCCCAAGGGAGGTTCCTCGAGTGTCTTCAGCAGTGAGTTGGCACCCTCTTCGTTCAGATAGTCAGCATCCTGGATGATCCCGATACGCCGCGTACCCGCAAAAGGACGCAGTTGAATGTCGCGACAAAAGCCAACCTTCATCCGCTCCTCCTGCTTGCCAACAAATAACTCCACCGGAATGAAGGCGCGTTCACCCGGTTTAGCAACCCGCAGGATATCCGGATGCGTGTCAGCGTCGACCTGCGCGCAGGCGGGACACCTGCCACAAGGATCCAAGGCGGCAGCACGCCGCGTGTCACATAATAAGGTTTTAGCCAACAAGGTTGCGAAAGTGGACTTGCCAATCCCCGGCGGCCCAACGAAGAGGAACGAACCCGTCAGGCGATGATTGTTCAGCGCAGCGGCAAACCACGCTCGCTGCCGCCGGTGTCCGATGCATTGATCCCAATTCATACTGACAATCAACCTGGATCCGGGGGTTGCTGAAGGTGGGCATGACGCACCCGTTGAACCTGTTGGACAATCGCCGTGTGCATCGAAGCCACACTTTGCGATGCATCAATAACCGCCGTCTGCGGACTGGCCGCTGGCAACTGCAACAAAAAGGCTTGGCGGACCTGTTCCATGTATGCTTGACCGCGAGACTCCACCCGGTCGGGCGGGTTGCGCTGGCGTTTAACCGCTTCACCGGCCGGTAGATCCAACAGAAGGGTAAGGTCAGGCTGCAGACGGGCGGTCGCAATTTCCCCTAATCGCCACAACAGGTCGGCATCAACCGCTTTGCCCACGCTCTGATAGACAACGTTGGCCAGCAGAAAACGATCAGAAACAACCGTTTTTCCCTCGGCAAGCGCTGGGCGGATACGTTCTTCGACCAATTGGCTCCGAGCCGCCATGTATAGCAAAGCCTCGCAACGACGGTGCATCTGCAACTGGCTGTCCAGTAAAATCTGGCGGATCGCCTCGCCGGTCGCGGTGCTGCCGGGGTCGCGAAGCGAAATGACTTGCTCCCCCTGATCGGTCAACCAACGTGTCAACAGTGCGATCTGCGTCGATTTCCCTGCTCCGTCAATTCCATCCAAGGCTATAAACATGATTAGCGTTCACGGAACCTCTGCAAAAGTTCGCCCTGCGGCGTGTAGCCGTCAGGCCCTCCGATCACCGGCAGATGGGTGTACTCCGAAACAAACCAGCGTTCCCTGTACTTTCGGCAGCGAAAAATGACTCGACGCGAAATCCGCGTTTCCCCAAAACCATGCGCTCGTGATGCCAATACTGCATTGGCCGTTACATCCACCAATGCCTCCGGTGGGTCGGCGGCATCGACGAACACAATCGAACGAAATTGGCCGATGGAGACCCACTTGAATTCGTATCGCGCAAGCTCATTTTCCGCCTGCGCGCGCAGGGCGGGAATGGCAGGATCAATCACGCTAATGGCTCGAGTGACATCATTATCCGAAAGAGCCGCAGCGGTCTGGTTGATCATCTGGATCACCTGTTCTCGATCGGTTTGCCAATAATGGGCCAGCCAGATCGCTGGCGGTATGCAAAGCAGGAAAACAATCCCCAGGATCGCTGCTGCTCGCTTTCCCGTCTGCAGCCAACCATACAGGCAACCAAATCCCAAAGCGGCTAAGGCCAAAGAGGTGATCAGCGGCTGTTCAGCAAGAATCTGCATGCTCACAAGGGTCCTAGCGGGACAAGTTGAGGTGCATCAACGATTTTTAGTTGTGGTACGCATTCGGGCTTCAAAACGGCTGGAAACCCGCTCGGTTAGATGCCTCGCCCGAAATTCCCGCACGCAACAAGGGTCAGACGGTACAGTTAAGTCTGCCAGAAAAGACCGCACGAACAAGGGGCGAGCAGGCCCGGATCCCAGGAAATTCCCGAAGGTTACCTGAGCGATGCAGCATCTTTCAGGGAGCTCGAAATGCGGTCGCGGATAACGCCGAACAAGAAGATTTCGAAGATATCGTTTTTTTTTCAGTTTTTGCGGGTACAACCAACCCTGTTCTCGCGATTTTATTTGATAAGAAGATCAGCACGATTTTTCACCGAGCAATTGATATTTACTTGATCGCAATATGCTTGACAAACCGGAACAAACCGGATAGTTTCCAAAGTGGTCGGTGGTTAGAATCCCACCAACCGGCTCTAAGAGCCTTTAGTCCCTCCGCTTTCCTGCCTTCCGCGAACAATTCAAGCCCGTGGCTTGTTATTAAGTGAATCACCTGGAGACAGGCGATTCGATAATTGAATCCGTGTAGCAGCGGTGCGTTTCACCACTGCTCATTTCTTTCCTGTACGGGAGTTTCACAATGTATCGCTGCTCCGGAAATGCTTTGAGTCGTAGAAATTTTCTCGCCGCTGGCGCGGTTGGCGGGATCGGCTTAACCCTTGCGGATTACTTCATGATCCAAGAGGCTCAGGCGGAAATCAAGCATTACGACTTAATGGAGGCGAAGGCGAAAGGCGTCATTAACATCTTCTTGCCTGGCGGGATGGCGCAGCAGGAGTCATTCGATCCCAAGCCCTACAGTCCACTGGAATACCGTGGCGAGATGGGGACAGTCAAGACGAATACAGGCGAGGTGTTTTCGGAGTCGATTCCGGAACTCGCCAAGCGGGCCGACAAGTTCACGGTCATTCGATCCCTGTCGCACGGGGAGGCCGCTCATGAGCGTGGAACGCACAACATGTTCACCGGCTACAAGCCTAGCCCGGCGTTGGTGTTCCCAAGCATCGGCAGTGTGGTCAGTCACGAACTGGGCCCTCGCAACGACCTGCCCCCTTATGTGTGCGTTCCGAACATGCCGAATGAGTTCGCTGGTAGTGGGTATTTGAGTAGTTCTTTCAATCCGTTCTCGCTCGGAGCCGATCCCAGCAGTTCCGGTTTCAAGGTCCGGGATCTTGATCTGGCCGGAGGGGTGGATGCTGAGCGGTTCCATCGCCGCAGAATGGCCTTGGAGGCGGTCAATCAACGCTTCACGTCGTTTGCGAACGCGGACAACGTTGCGGCGATGGGGACGTTTTATGAGCGTGCTTACAGTTTGCTGGATTCACCTAATGCTCGCGAAGCATTCAATATCGAAGCAGAAGACGCAAAGACCCGTGATCGCTACGGTCGCGATCAAGCGGGGCAGCGGATGCTGATGGCTCGCCGATTGGTCGAATCAGGGGTTCGGTTTGTTACTTTGACCTACGGTGGCTGGGATATGCATCAGAATATCACCTCCGGCATCAAGCGGACCATGCCTGCGTTGGATCGCGCGCTTGCTGCTTTGTTGGATGATTTGTCCGACCGGGGCATGCTGGATGACACGATGGTTGTGCTGACGACCGAGTTCGGACGGACGCCAAAGATTAACAAAGATGCTGGACGCGATCACTGGGCAAAGGTGTTTAGCGTCATGCTGGCCGGCGGTGGCGTAAAGGGAGGGTTGGTCTACGGGGCCTCTAACTCCACGGCATCGGAGCCAGAGGAAAACCCTGTCTCCCACGAAGATCTAGCAACCACGATCTATCATCAGCTAGGAATTGTGGCGGATAAGGAGTTGATGGCTCCTGGTGACCGGCCGATCGAAATTGTCGATGGCGGCAAGGTGGTTACCGACATCTTGACCTGATTTGTTTCTCGTGTCTGATCCATGGCGTCCCCGACTGCTTTCTGACTTTGCGTTTTACGGAGTGTGTTGATGAGATCCTTGTTTTGCTTGGCGGCTATCCTGTTAGGGCAAACGCTTGCGTTCGCGGCCCAGCCCGTAATTAGCAAGTTTCAACCACTCGGCGTGCAAAGAGGCCAGACCACAAAGGTCACGGTACTCGGAAGCCGCCTGCGTGACAGTCGCGCGGTATTGTCGGGTTCGCCCGGAATAGAAATCACAGAGGTTGCGCCGGTTGACAACGGCAAAGTCGAGGTGACGTTGTCGGTCGCAAACGACCTCGCTCCGGGCCTGTATCCGCTGCAAGTCGTTACCGACACAGGCGTTTCGAATTTGCGTCTGCTTGGCGTTGGCGCGATGCCTGTCGTAGCCGAAGTTGAACCAAATGATGATTTGGAGACGGCGCAGAAGATTGATCTGAATACCACGATCGAAGGGGTTATCAAGAATGAAGATCAGGATTTCTTCGCGGTCGACTTGAAAGCTGGAGAAACGCTGGTCGTTGAGGTTGAGGGAACCCGTTTGGCGAGCAGCCAAAACAACACGTTCCTAGACCCTTATGTCGCGATCCTAGATGCGGGGCGTTTTGAGAAATCAAGCCAAGATGATATTCCTCTGCTGCAGCAGGATGGCCTGTGTTCGTACACGGCAGAGGAAGACGGGACTTACTACGTTCTGGTTCGGGATGCGTCCTTTGGTGGCAATGACGCTGCGATCTATCGCGTCCACGTTGGCACGTTCCCACGGCCCGTCGCGGTGATGCCCCCCGGAGGACAGCCAGGGGAAATGTTGGTGGCTGATTTGGTTTTCATCGATGGAAGCATCAAGAAGGCGGAGATTCAATTGCCCAGCGAGGCAGATGAGCGTTTTCCAGCGATTACGGAAGACGAAAATGGGGTCTCTCCCTCGCCGAATTATATTCGGGTAACCAACCTGCCCGTGGTGCTGGAGCAGGAGCCAAACAATGAACTAAAGGCGGCAACCGAAGTCGAGGTGCCCGCAGCATTGTCCGGAGCGATTGGTTCCGATGGGGACGTCGATTGTTTTGCTTTTGAGGCCAAGAAGGGCGAAAAATACCGAGTCCAGATGTACGCTCGCACGACAATTCGTTCACCACTCGACAGTGTTGTCAATGTCTACGGTCCAGATTCGCGTAGGATCACTGGGAATGACGACACGGGAAACAATCCCGACAGTTTCTGTGAATTCACCGTCGCTGCCGACGGACGTCACGTGATTCGGATTAACGATCAACTGGGGCAAGGTGGTCCCGAGTTCGTGTACCGCTTGGAGGTAACGAAAGCCACCCCTACCATCGCCCTGGGATTGGCTGAACTTGACCGTGACCAGGCGGTGGTGTTACCAGTGCCGCGTGGCGGACAGATGGCGGTGATGGTCAACGCTACTAGAAAGGAATTCAGTGACGAATTGAACCTGGAATTACTGGACTTGCCAGAGGGGGTCACGGCAACGACTTTCCCGATGCGGGCCGACCGGTCGACCGTTCCTGTCGTGCTGTCCTGTCCCGATGAAACGCCATCCGCGCAATCACTGGCCCGTTTGATCGCGGTCCCCGCAAACGAAAAGTATGCCAACGTTCCAAGTGTTTTTACTCAACTGCACAAACTAGTGTTGGGTCGAAACCGAAGGCCAATTTGGAATTGGGAAACCGATCGTTTTGCGGTTTCCGTGGCCGACCCGGTCCCGTTCAATCTGAAGATCGAAGAACCTCAGGTTCCTATTGTTCGAAATGGCTCGATGGAATTGGTCGTGAGCGTCGATCGCCAGGAAGGCTTCGAGGCCGACATCTCGCTGGTCAGTTTGTACAACCCTCCCGGGATCTCGGTCAATAACAGCCGCAAGTTTCAGAAAGATGCGACCGAGGTCACGATACCTATGACTGCCAACGGCTCGGCAGCAACGGGTCAATGGCCGATGTTCATCATCGCAACGACTAGCTCCGACAATGGGGCGGTTCGGATCACATCCCAGCCTGTATTCGTGGAGGTGGAAGAATCGATCTTCAAGTTTGAATTCCCGAAATCGGCTGCGGAGCAGGGATCGGATGGTGTTGTCATGGTCGGGGTTGAGGTCACACGTGAATTCGACGGCGAAGCGGAGTTGGAACTAGTGGGTTTGCCGGCTGGCGTTACCTGTCCCGAACCGAAACAGCCTATCACCGCCGAAACCGAGCAGGTCGCCTTTCCAATTGTTGTGGCTAAAGATGCACGACCGGGCGCCCACAAAACCATCAATGTTCGAGCTTACGTGCGTAATGACAAAGGCGTAATTAAGCAGACGCAAGGGACGGCGGAGTTACGCGTTGATGTCCCGTTGCCTACGGAAACGAAAACAGCTGAAGAAAAGGAACCGAAGGCGGAAAAAAAGGCTGCTAAAGAGCCACCGAAGGAGCGCCCGCTTAGCCGATTGGAGCAATTGCGTAAAGCCAAGCTGGGGGATGAATCGTGATCGCAGACCCCCTTGCGACAACAGCCTCATCATCTACCAACGATTAACCCACCCGATTTCCTGCCTCTTATAAGTTAGCAAGAATCACAATGTTGCGAAAAATAGCTCTTTTTACCAGTGTCGCTTTTTTTTGTGCTGGCTTGTTGACGTCCGCCAGTTTTGCAGACCCATTGCCGGTTTCAGGGTCGCAGTCTGAAAGCAAGCGTGTTCTTGCGTATCCCCCGGAGGTGGTGCTCGATTCCGCACGCGATTTCCAGGCTTTTATTGCGGTTTTGATGCGGGAGGACGGTGTGACGGTGGACGTCACCGCCCTCAT
>SLFV01000106.1 GCA_007124075.1 Roseimaritima sp. | reverse complement strand
TGATGAACCAAACGGATTATACCTGGAAATTACGCTCCCTCTTGCAAACTTTGAGCAAGAAATTGTTTCTCTTTCGGGAAAGGACCACCCAGGACCCAGGAATGTTTTCCTGGGAAGATACGAAGGGGGAGGTGCTGTGGGGAAAATTGGTGCTCCCGTTGCCCCAAACAGCCGAAACAATTAACATTTAGGTCTAGACGCTTTTTTTTTACCATTAACCACCTGCGGACAGGTTTCGCGGGTTGTGCAAGCACCTCTTCAGGAGAAACCTGCAATGACAATGGACCAGAGCCTGAAGGTTCGCGCCGGCGCGATCAAGTCGCGTAACGTGTTGACCCGGGCCGAACGCATCAGCCGACTTAAGGAACTTGACCGCTGGACGGAGGAGAGTGCCGTCGTTGGCATGCCCAAGGTGCGCGTGATCAAGGTTTCTCTGAAGAAGAAAAAGAAGGTGAAGAAAGAGGAAACCGAGGACAAGAAGAAGAAAAAGAAATAGCGGGTGGTCACTGCGCCCGACCGCGTTTCGCCTGGGTTTTCAGCAACAAAGCAACGCCTGCGGGACAATCCGAAGGCGTTTTTTGTTGGACCAGCGATCAAGACTGGCCCGTTTGCCTCCGCTTCAGATCGCTGCCGCTTCTTCCCGCTTGCGGTGCCGTCGGGAGAAACACGGGCAGACCGACCGTCATTGATCTCGCGTTTCTAATCTTCGTCCCCTGAATCCAGCAACCGTAACGTGAGACGCCTGAGATCCATCACGGATTGCCCTGGGATCTCCGACGCCTGAAGGGTCAGTCGTCCCTCGCCTACCGGTAGTTGGACTGCTCCCAGTTCCATCGTCCTGAACGGCTTCATCGGAGATTCCGCCGGTGGTCGTGGCAGAGTGTCCTGATTGGTGTACAGTGGCGGATCCCAGGCCTCCAGAACCTGAGCGGTCAGGGACTGTTGCCCGAGACTGAGTCGAATCGTTGAGCCGACATCGCTGGGGGGGCACGTGTAATCGATCGTCACTACATACCGACCAGCACGCTGCACGTCGACCAACCACTCCAAGCGATCGGTGGTGCGTATCCAGTTTACGAAATAGGAACAATTTGGGGCGCTACTGCTTCGGCGTACCTCGCCCACCGGACTGCCATCACGAGCCGGCAAGATGGTGATCGGAAATTCAACAAATCCGACAGGAATCGGGCGTTGATCCACGCCTTGACGACGTTGTCGACGCTCTGCCGGCGACAATTTGGTGTCGTCAGCCGTGCCAGCCGCCTGCAGGACTTCCTCCCGCCATTGCCCCACCCCCTCCTGGAACTGGCCAACGATGTCTGGGTGTTGCTCCGTGATCGGATTCAACTGCTGAGGGTCTTGCCGCATGTCATAGAGGCGTCCCTGGTGATCGAAACGATAGTTCTGCGAACGGGCACTGATACGGCCTGCCCAAGTTGAAAAAATCATCCGTTCGGGCCACGGCCCCCCGTTTCCGCGCAGCAGCGGGGACAAATCCCAGCCATCGAGCGGTTTTTCGCTCACCGGCTCGACCCCCGTCAATGCCAACAAAGTCGGCAGCAAGTCCATCGCACAGGCGATCTGGTCGACCGATTTTCCCGCAGGCAAACCGGCTGGCCAGCGGAGAAAACAGACCGATTTCAATCCTCCCTCGTCGGTGGAACCTTTGCGGCCTTTCAGATTGCCGTTCCAGCGGTCTCCGTTGGGGCCATTGTCGGAAAAGTAGACCACAATCGTATCGTCGGTTAACCCCCGTTCATTCAGTGCTTGCATCACCCGTCCCACATTGCCGTCCTGATTTTCCACCATCGCCAATGCGCAGCGGGTTTGATCCAAATTTTCCTTGGCCGCATCGGTTCCGCGCTGTGTGATCGGCCGGTCCTTCCACTGACGCCAGTGGTCCTCCGGAACTGCCCAGGGAGAATGGGGTGTCGTGAAGGGGACGTAGCAAAAGAAAGGTTGGTCCGCATGCTGGCGGATAAAATCGATCGCGCGGTCGGTGCAGACATCAACAATGTACCCCGTTGGCCGTTCCCACTCGCCCCGCGAATTCTCCAGTGGCGGATCGAAATACTCGCCCCAATGTCCCGCCGTGTGTCCAAAGTACTGATCAAAACCTCGCGCGACGGGATGGTAGGGCCACTGCGAACCATTGTGCCATTTGCCAAACGCCCCGGTTGCGTAACCTGCGGCAGCGAAGGCGTCCGCAATCGTTCGTTCATCAAGGTTGATCCGTTCATGCCCCGTTGAAACGCCGGTCACGCCGCACCTGGGGTGATACCGGCCCGTCAACAATTCCGCTCGAGTGGGCGAGCAAACGGGACATACAAAAAAATTCTCCAGCACGACTCCCTGGGTGGCGAGTGCATCAATGTTGGGCGTTCGGACCTGCTGGTTACCACTGTGGCCGAAGTCCCCCCATCCGGCGTCGTCCGCCAAAAAAATGATCACATTGGGTCGCTCCGCCGACTCCGTCCGCGGTCCCGCTGTCAATGCCGCGATCGTCGTCAACCCGAGCGTCAAAAACGTGGCTGCGCCTCGGATCGAGCACTTGTTCATCGTCATTCATCTTCCCCAGTCATTGTAGAATTTTCGCTCGACCAGCGAGCCGTTTGCCGGTACTCATGATAGATCAAATCATACCTCCTGGCACGTTCCGCCCGCGGGTAAATCAGATCACGACGATCGGGGGCAACGGCAGCCATTGTCCTGACGGCCTGTGAGACGGTTGCGAAACCACTAAGTTGTGGTCCGGCAGCCAGCATGCCCAAGACTGCTGCACCGATTGCCGATCCCTGGGTCGCGGGATGGATTTCGATTTCGCGACCGAGCACATCCGCGTAGACCTCCACGAACCCACGGTTGTGATGCGGCAAACCTCCTGTTGCGACCAGGCGTCTGACCGGGACCTCCGCCTCGCGGAGCAGCTCCACGATCCAACGCAGGCCAAAAGCGGAGGCCTCCATTAGCGCCTGGTAGAAATGCTCGGGTCCGTGCTGCAAACCGATCCCCCAGAAGGCACCTCGCAAATTGCCGTCCATCAGCGGTGTCCGGCAACCGTTCATCCAATCCAGGCAGCGGAGTCCCTCGGCTCCTGCGGGCAATGTACTGGCCGCCCTCGCGATTGCATCAAAGTCACTCACTCCCAATAGCTTTTTCAACCAGGCAAATGCATCACCGACGGCGGCTTGGCCTGTTTCATATCCAAACAGTTCAGGAAGAATGCCCCCCGCCACAACACCCGCCACGCCGGGCACCAGGACCTCACTGTTGGCATTGAGCATGTGGCAACTACTGGTGCCCATGACCATCACCATCGTTCCCGGTTCAGCCACCCCCACGCCGGGGACTGCGGCATGAGCGTCGATGGTCGCGGTCGATACTACCGTTCCGGCCACCAAACCGAAACGCTCCGCCATCGCAACCGACAGGCGACCGGCCGCCTGGCCCGGGGACCGCATCTTGCCCGGTAACTTGTGCTCAACCGTCGCCGCCAGCAGCGGGTGTACCGCCGCAAAGTATTCGTTGCTTGGATACCCCCGCTGAGCGGACCACAGCGCCTTGTAACCTGCCTGGCACGATGACCGCGTCAGGTCTTCCGGCCGACTGCCCACCAGTTGCCATACAAACCAGTCACCCGCTTCCAGCCACACCTCGGCGGCGGCAGCGACGTCGGGGGCATTTTGAATCGTTTCCAG
Source organism: Roseimaritima sp. (assembly GCA_007124075.1). Taxonomy (GTDB): domain Bacteria; phylum Planctomycetota; class Planctomycetia; order Pirellulales; family Pirellulaceae; genus Roseimaritima. Next base: position 8,506 of record SLFV01000106.1, on the reverse strand, counting down.
AATCTTGGGAAAGAACCATTCCAGCCCGATCGTCCCACCGTAACGCTGCAGGAAGGGTTCCCCCCGTTGCCGCGCAATGCGATTCATGTGTTCGGTTTGGTCGATCGCCCCGTGGTGTTTCCACAACTTGGGCCAAGCAAGTGGAACCGTGGCAAACGGGGGTTGTTCGCACAGCGGTTGCCCGTTGCGACAGCAAGGCAGCATCGTACAACTGGTAAAATCAATACCAATCCCAACCACTCGCTGCGGATCGACATCACCCGCCTGCAGGGCAGCCCGCGTCGCGACCGCCGCCGACTGCAACCAGTCGCCGGGTGCCTGCAACGCGTAGCGAGGAGGGAGTTTCACCGAATCACCCGGCAGCGTTTCGGTCAGCTGACCATGGTGATAATTATCCGTCGCGGAGCCATGGCAAACGCCGCTGGTGTCGACCAGTACCGCTCTTACAGACTCCGTGCCAAAATCTAGACCCAGTGCGATGCGGGCGGCCATGGGTGCTCCTGTGAACGCAAAAGGATGGCATAGGTCAAAGTTCGGTAGCGTAACGCGCCGCAAAGTCCGTTTAAACAGGCAGGCTGCCACCGCCGCGGCCTACGGTTCCCGATCGGATGGCGAAAGAAGACGTGGCCCGATGGTTATTGACGATTTTTTTGGCAGCGAAAATTGGGTTGAGCCACAAGTTTTACGGGTAGCTATGGTATTCTGATGCTAATCGGTTACCATTCCAGAAGCTATCCCGGCACGGCGACCCCGCGGTTTTCGCAGCCCCAAAACGTTCTCTTTTTGCGTTCGCAGTCGTCCCTCCCGTCTGCCGCATTTCTCCAGATTGATTGATCGATGAGCGAGCTGTTTCACGAGTGCGGCGTTGCCGCGATTTACCATTTTGACGCGCCTGACAGCGGAATGTGTACGCAGCACGGAGCTGCAGCGGTTTCCCGGTTGATGCCCCGCATGTTGCTGGATATTCAAAACCGGGGGCAATTGGCGGCGGGCATAACGACCTACAATGCCGATCGTCGCGCGATCCTGAAAACACGCAAGGATGTGGGCAGCGTGACCGAGGTCTTTCGCTTGAATCATCGTGCCAAGCACGAGTCACTGATGGGGGAATTGTCCGGTTCGGCCGCAATCGGACACGTTCGCTACGCAACCTGCGGGCAAGACGATCGGAGTTACGCCCAGCCTTTTGAAAGGCTGCATATCCATCGCCGAAAGTGGTTCAGTTTTTGCTTCAATGGTCAACTGGCCAATTACGGCATGCTGCATCAACGGCTTACCGATAATGGGGAGCATCACCTGCAACTGGATACCGATACGGAAATCATCATGCACGAGATCGGGCGGTTGCTAAGTGAATCGTCAGGTCGTTTGGACTGGATCGAACTGATTGGCAAAGCGACCGCGGACTTTGATGGGGCCTATTCATTAGCATTGCTGACGGCGAAAGGCGAATTGTTGGTAGCCCGGGATCCGCTGGGAATCAAGCCGATGTGCTATGCCAACGACGGAAGTTTATTCGCAGCGGCCAGTGAAAGTGTGGCTTTGTTGAATTTAGGATTCGAACCCGAGCAAATCCATTCCTTGCAACCTGGGCATGCGATTCTGGTGAACCCACAAGGCACGAGGATCGAACCGTTTGCCGACAGCACGCGGACGGCTCATTGTTTTTTTGAATGGATTTATTTTGCCAATGTTGCCAGCACCCTGGATCAACGCAGCGTTTACCTTAGCCGAACACGCTTAGGGGAAGAGCTTGCAGAGTTGGAACGGAGCGATCGGCGATTCCAGTGGGACCCGTCCGACACCATTGTTGTTCCGGTTCCGGATACCAGCAAAGCGGCCGCCGACGCGATGGCCTATAGTCTCCGTTTGCCTAGTCGTGAAGGTTTAATGCGAAACCGCTACGCAGGGCGAACGTTCATCGAGAATGGCTTGGCAAGAAAAGCCAAGGCGGCTCGGAAGTACACCCCGCTGCGGGAGGTCCTGGAGGGCAAACGCGTTATTTTAGTCGAAGATTCCATCGTTCGCAGCACGACGATGAATGCCTTGTTGGACCGGATCCGCGAAGTGGGCGGGGCTCGGGAAATTCATGTCCGCGTGGCTTGCCCGCCGATCATTGCGCCATGCTTTTACGGGATCGACATGAGCACCGTTGACCAGTTGATCGCTCCAAAATTTTTTGAAAACGGACAGTTGACCGAACAAAACCAGCAACGGATGGCCTCTGCCTTGGGAGCCGACTCGCTGCGTTACCTGCCGGTCCAAGCGATCGCCCGGGCAATCAATCTGCCAGCGTCACGTTTGTGTCAAGCATGCATTACCGGCAACTATCCAACCGAGTGTGGTCAACAACTGTATCAACTGGCGCTGCAGCAACCCTCGGATCCAGCAGAATCGGATGACGAACAACGCACATACGAACAAGCGGTCGCCGCTTCGACGGGAGATTGAAAGCTCCCCCATCGCTAGCGGCCGCCTGGCCAAAACAGGTACCAATAACAGACCCGAAAAATGATGATTGCTAGAAACGCTAGAACTTTCGCGGCCGTATGCCGATAACCGTTACAGACGGATTTCCATGAGTCGATCTTCCAATGATGTAGACCAGATGGCGGCAGCACTAAGGCTTTACGCAAACCATTCCGATTCGCACGCGCAGAAGAATCTCCGTGCCGGCACGCGTCTGGATAAGTACCGTCTCCTTAAACGACTGGGGTCGGGGGGGTTTGCGACGGTTTACTCGGCCATGGACGAATTAGAACATCGTCGCGTGGCGTTGAAAATTCCCAGCGACACTTTCACGGGCAACGTTGCTTCGCAGGCCGATTTGACTCGCGAAATTCGCATCATGGCCAGGTTGGAACACCCAAACATCTTGCGGCTGAAAGACGCGCGAGTGATTGATGGTAAATTGGTGATGGTGTTTCCGCTAGGTGAAGAGACCCTAGCAGACCGATTAACCAAACGCATTTCACGCCCACAGGCGATTGACTTTACCACGCAGATGATCGAAGCGGTCGCTTATGCGCACGAACATCATGTCTTACACCGCGATATCAAGCCCGAAAACTTTATCTTGTTTGCACATAACCATCTCTGCTTGACCGATTTTGGGATCGCCCGCTTTGGCGATTCCCTGCATTCGCAGTCGGGATCGGGGACCCTGGGCTATGTGGCTCCGGAGCAAGCGATGGGCAAGGCGACGTACCGGAGCGACGTTTTTTCCCTTGGGTTAGTACTGTACCGAATGTTTTCTGGCTCGTTGCCGGAGTATCCCTTCACTCCACCGCTGCCGGGTTACACGAAATTGCGTAAGGGTTTGACCGCACCCTTCGTGGAGTTGATCCGCAAGTGCATCGATCCGCAGCCAACACGCCGCTTTCGCGATGGCGTGGCGCTGCACAATGCGTTTAAGCAGATCCGCACAACCACCAATTTGCGGGTTCGATAAACCGGTCAGCTACTGAGCCCGCGTTGCTTCGTCACTCTGCAGTTCTTTCGCCCAGAAAGCGATCTGCTGATCCACCTGTTGCGGGCCGGTAGATCCTTCGCTGCGAAATGCCTTGATTGCTTGCCTTGTTCCCAAACATTCTTTGATCGACGCATCCAGTTCGGGCGCATGGTGCTGCATTGCTTCTAGCGGCAGTTCCGCCAAGGTCACTCGTCGCTTCATGGCTTCGCCCACAATCGCCCCAACCAAGTGGTGTGCGCGACGTTGCGGCATGCCTTGCCGAATCATCTGCTCCATCAACGTCGTCGCATCTAGGTAGCCCTGTTCGATCGACGCTTCGATTCGCTCGCGCTGTAATCGAGCCCCGGCGACCAGCGGTGCGGCCAATTCCAAACAGGCATGCACGGTATCAAAGGAGTCAAAAATCGGCTCCTTGTCCTCCTGAAGATCGCGGTTATAGGCCATAGGCAGGCCTTTGACCAAGACAAGCAGTGTCTGCAAGTTGCCGATCACCCGCGCGGATTTACCCCGCGTCAGTTCCAGAACATCGGGATTGACCTTCTGCGGCATAATGCTGCTGCCGGTGCAAAACGCCTGCGGGCATTGGATGAAACCAAACTCCGCGCTACTCCACAAGATCCACTCTTCCGCCCAACCGCTCAAGTGGGTCGCGACAACGCTTAACACAAACGCGCTTTCTAGCACAAAATCGCGGTCGCTGCTGGTGTCCAGACTATTTCGGGTGATACCCGTAAACCCGAGCGCGTTAGCGGTCTGCTGGCGGTCAATCGGCAACGTGGTCCCCGCGACCGCCGCCACCCCTAGGCTGCATTGATTAACGCGTTTGCGGCAATCAGCAATCCGCTGGCGATCACGTTGAAACTTTTCGATGTAAGCCAACCAGTAATGCGGCGCTAAAACGGGTTGTGCTCGCTGCAGATGCGTGTACGCCGGAACGATCACGTCCCGATCGGCTTCGCAGCGTCCCAAAAACGCACGTTGCAACTCCAGCAGCAATTCCGCAGTGCGATCCAAGGCGTCACGAATCCACATGCGTGTGTCGGTCGAAACCTGATCGTTACGACTGCGAGCGGTATGGAGTTTACGTCCGGTGTCGCCCAGGCGGTCAATCAACGCCTGTTCGACATGCATGTGAATGTCTTCCAGTTCGATTTTGAGCGGCAAGCTTCCGGCGGCCAGTTCACCCCCAATTTCGTCCAGCGTTTCGCAGATCGCTTGACACTCCTGGGTTGTCAGCAGTCCTTGCCGGGCCAACATTTTGGCATGGGCCTGCGAGCCACGAATGTCGTGCCGGAACAACCGCAAGTCGAACCGAACGCTTTCCGAAAAACGGAGCACGCGTGCGTCCGTTCCCTCGTCAAAAACCCCGCCCCGTGATGGACTTTCCAAGACTACAACCCTTTGCTTTAAATTCAAATGTCAACGCCGCAGGCAGCCATTCCCGTGATGGCCAGGCCGCCAGCAACTAGCTCCGCTTCCCGGGTTCTTCCCTTCCGGCACCGCGCGGAAGCTTTTTAATTTTCGGTCGCCTGGCCCGCCTGGCTCGGACAGGAATCAAATCGCGCATTGACTCCAACTTGCCAAAACAAATCAAACGATCCCCGGCCTGCAATTCCCTGGCGGAACGCGGGTTGGGAATCACCGTGCTGCCGCGATTGAGGGTCAACACGTTAATGTCACGCTCCCGCAAGCCGCTATCCAAAATCGAACGACCGACGTATTCCGAGCCCTCGGGAATACGCAGTTCCGCCACGCCATAGCCACGGCTGACCGTCAATCGTTGGCGCACATCCAATTCCGGGAAATCAACCTGCGCGGCGATATAGTCAATGATCGCTCCCGCGACATCCAACTTGGTGGCCGCCTCAATCCCCTCCAGCCCGGGAGACGAATTGACCTCCATTAATTTGGGGCCCTCTTCGCCCTCTAGCATATCGACGCCAGCCACCCGCAACCCCATGATTTGCGCTGAACGGATCGCAGTTTCGCGGTACTGGTCACTCAGTTCGATCCGTTCCGTCAGTCCTCCTCGGTGAACGTTACTACGAAATTCGGTTCCTTGCGCTGTCCGCCGCATCGCCGCAACGACTTGATCACCAACCACAAACGCACGAATATCGCGGCCTCGGCTTTCAGCGACAAATTTTTGCAACAACACATTCTGCTGAGTGCTTTGCAGCGTTTCCACGATCGATTCGGCTGTCTTTACCGAATCGGCCAGGATCACACCAACGCCCTGCGTCCCTTCCAACAACTTGATAATCACCGGCGCCCCACCCACACGTTCGATCGCCGGTAGGACGTCTGCCCGATGCTTGACAAACGTTGTCGCAGGAATGCCGATCTGATGCCGCGCCAACATTTGCATGCACCGCAATTTGTCGCGACTATTAGAGATGCCGATCGAACCGTTGGCAACAAACACATCCATTTGTTCGAACTGCCGGATGACGGCAGTCCCGAAAAACGTGATCGACGCGCCGATTCGCGGCAACACCGCATCGTAATCACTCAGCCGCTTTCCGCCATAAAAAAGGTCAGGTTCGCCTTGCTGCAAATCGATCGAAAATTTCAGAGTATCCAACACACGGACTTTGTGTCCGCGAGCCGACGCGGCCTCACGTAGCCGACGTGTGCTGTAACACCGGGACGAGCGCGACAGGATAGCTAACTTCATTTGTCATCTACACGGCAAGCGATACGGTTGGCCCATTGAGGCCTTAGTCGCTGGTTGAAAATTAAGGATCGCTGTGTTTTACGGATTGCGGCGGACCTTGCAAGTACGAGCAACCCGGATCAATGCGAAACCGCTTTTTCAACGCCTGACGCCCCAGCAGCATCCGAAACCCCATTGCGTCGCGGTTGGCGAGAGTCAACTCCAGCATCCACCGGGAGGCCCCAATCACGACGGGAGTCAAAATCACGGGACGCTCGGTTTCGTGCCCGCTGCTGCTGCGAATTTTGCGGAATTCGTGGACCGGTACGACGAGCGTGCGACTATCGGCGACACTGCGTTGTTTGGGATGCACAACAAACGACACCCAAATCACTCCGTCTCGCTGGAAGGTTTTTACCTTGGTCGCGTGCAGCGCGCTGGAACGCGCCCCTGTATCGACCTTTGCTTTGATCGGTGGCAGGTCGAAACCCTCCAGCATCGCCCATTCTCGCCAACCGATTACCGGTCGTTGATCAAGTCGCAACTTCGTTTTTTTTGCCACGTTAGTACGTTTTCGCTATCAATCCGTTTGAATCAGTTTTTCTGCTGAAATCGGTAAATGCGACCGCCCCCCATCATGGTGCTCATCAACACCTCGCCATCGTCGGTTTGACCGAAGGTGAAAACCGGAAGCTGTTGCCACTTGATCGGGCGGTTGGCCACAACCTGCATCGTGTCGTCATCCAGTTTCAGCGCCCACAAACGTCCCGAGACGTAGTCACCGTATAAATACATTCCCGTTAAAATCGGCACGCGTTGGCCACGATAGACCGCACCCCCAGTGATCGACTTGCCCCAATCATCGGTATGGGGGTACTCCACCAGTGGATCAATCAGGTCCTCGCGAGGACCTGATCCTTTGCCACCGCGAGTGAATTTGTTCGCACCTTCACGTAAACTCCATCCGTAGTTCCCCCCTTTGCGAATGATATTGATTTCCTCCCAGTCGCTTTGGCCCACATCAGCTGCCCATAAATGACCCGTCGCCGGATCAAAAGCCATCCGCCAAATATTTCGAATACCGTACGCGTAGATTTCGGGCCAAACTTGTTTCTGGCCCACAAAGGGGTTGTCTTCGGGTACTGCGTAGGCCCGCCCCGGGGATTTACGATCAACATCAATCCGCAGGATCGAACCGAAAATCTTTGCCAGGTCTTGGCCACTGGAAAGTGGATCATCACCCTTTCCGCCATCCCCCAGGCCGATGTACAGATAGCCGTCGGGTCCAAACACCAGCGTGCCACCATTGTGATTCCAAAACGGTTGGTGGATCGTCATCAGGACCTCTTCGGAGTCCGGATCCACCGGCCCGTCGGCATCCCCAGTTAACGTGAATCGCGAAATAACCGAGGTGTGTGGTCGATCGGTCGTCGTGTAATAGACAAACAACTGCCCGTTAGCGGAGAACTTGGGATGGAACGCCAAACCTAACAGACCTTCCTCGTTCTGATTGTCGGCATAGCGCACCCGGGAACGGATATCCAGAAATGGCTGGGCATCCTCGGCCATTTCGTCATCTTGTTTAATCCAGAAGATCTGCCCAAATTGATTCGCAATGAATAGCCGCCCTGACTGATCGCCAGCCCCCGTCAGTACGATCGGTCGTTCGATCCGCAGTTCCGGGTAAGCCTCCACAACCTCTATCGGCAGTGGCGTGGTGTCCAGCCCCGCAGGCGGTTCGGCCAAGTTGATCGTCGGCGATTCCGATTCCGCGGCGTCTGCACACGGGGCGCTCCGTCCCGCCGCCGTCAAGATAAAGAGGGTCAAAATGATTTTCAACAGGGACAAATGCACGCAAGGAACGGGCGAAGAAATGCCCTTGGAAGGGGACAATGCTAGGGAGTCAAACATGGCAGGTATCACGTCCGGGGAGTTCTGGGGTTTGAAGCGGAAGGTCAAAGTCGTGTTAGAGCCAAAGCAACGACCATTCATCGGATCCGATCTACACTATCGAATGAGTTTAGGATAATTAACGGCATGCCCGAATTTCCAGACCCGGCTGGATAACCGTCTGCTGAAAAAGGGCTCGCTCCCTATTGGAGACCTCGCGGAAACATCGGAAAATGGAAGGCTGCCGAAGGTCAGCATTCAGTTTCGGGTCGCTGTAAGTGTACCGCAAGTCCTCTGCCGTCGTGAGCATCCCTTGAAAAATTGCGGCATATTCGGATTCGGAACCTCACCAGATCGCAGTGGTTAAACTATCCTAGGAGGCAACGATTAGTAGGATTTCGCCGTTTAAGATAGAACGGAAGGAGATCCCACAAGTGCTGCGGTCTGTGCCTTCTTTGGGCCCTTCAGACGCCTCGCAGCCGGTCCCC
>SLFV01000575.1 GCA_007124075.1 Roseimaritima sp. | reverse complement strand
GTTGCGCTCGCTGTTATACTCGAAACCATTAACACGTTGTTTGAGTTCATCAGTTGAGGATTTTTCCATGCGAATGTTTCGCATTGTTTGTGGGGTATGCGCCCTCGCCGCTGTAATGGTGCCCAGCCGATCAAGCGCCCAGTCGCCGACACGGCAACGCGTGGGTGATATCAATTTCACGGTGGCTGCTGGTTTTGAGGTGCGGCAAGTCGCCGACGCGACGGTGATTCAATGGCCGATTGTCGCCGACTGGGACCCCCGCGGCCACTTGGTTGTGGCTGAATCCGCAGGCGTCTCAAAGCCCATTGCCGACAGCAACCAATTGCAGCAACACAAAATTGTCCGACTGATTGATTCCAATCAGGATGGCGTCTTTGACACCCGCTTGGTGGCCGCCGATGGGTTGGGCTTCCCGGAGGGTGTGCTATGCCTGGGGAATGACGTCTTGGTGTCTGTCCCACCGGTGATCTGGAAATTGACCGATGCGGACGGAGATGGGGTCTGCGAAAGCCGAGAGGTGTGGTTCGATGGTGGGACATTGACCGGATGTGCCAATGATCTGCACGGTCCCTACCTCGGGCGCGATGGCTGGATCTACTGGACCAAGGGTGCGTTCGCACAGCAGACACATCAGCTACCCGATGGACGAGAGTTAGTGACCACCGCCGCGCATTTGTTCCGCAAGCCGCTTGATGGGGGTCCGATCGAAATGGTCGTCGCTGGGGGCATGGACAACCCAGTGGGGATCGCGTTCGCGGCAGGTGGGGAGAAATTCTTTTCCAGTACGTTCTTGCATCATCCTGGGGGAGGCCTGCGGGATGGTATCGCCCATGCGGTCTATGGTGGGCTGTTTGGGAAGCGGCACGCGGTGCTGGACACCCAACGCTGGACAGGAGATTTGATGCCCATCATGATCGATCTTGGGCCTGCAGCCCCCAGCGGATTGCGGTGCCTGGAGCAGAGGGGACGATTCCTAGGAGACCGCCAACCTGCCGATGCGCCGATTTCCTTGGTTGCCGCCCTGTTTAACCTGCAAAAAGTAACGCTGCATCATTTGCGTCCCGACGGTGCCACGTTCGCGAGCGAAAACATCGACCTGTTAGTGGCGGACCGGATAGACTTCCATCCCACCGATGTGCTGCAGGCAGGCGATGGCAGTTTGCTGTGCATTGATACGGGAGGTTGGTATGACCTTTGTTGTCCAACCTCGTTGGTCGACCAACAAGCGGCAGCGGGAGGCATTTACAGGATCGCGAGAACCGATCAGGATCCCAACGCCTTGCCCCCTAATGATGCTATCCTAGAGCGGTGGACGACTGCGGAAACCGTGCAGGCGTTAAGCGATCCTCGACCCTGGATTCGACGTGCAGCTTTGCAGCGTTTGCCGCAATGCGGTGACGAGGCGACGGAGCTGCTGGCAAAGATTTACGCTGACTCGCGAGACTCGCTTGAAAGTCGTTTGACTGCTTGTTGGGGATTGTCACGGCTGGGAACCTCCAGGGCATTTAAAGTGATCGCCGCCCAGATCCCCGACGGGCCGACGGAATTAATGACCGCTGCGTTGCATGCCCTGGGGTTGCATCGTGTTGACACCGCGGTGCAGGTGTTTCAGCAATGTTTGGTTCACGATTCCGCACATGTCCGACGTGCTGCGGCCGAAGCACTTGGCCGGGTTGGCGGGTTGGAATCTGTTAGCCCGTTACTAAGTGCATTGCCTGCGACGTCGGAGGATCGTTTTTTAGAGCATTCCATCCTATACGCGTTACAAGAGATCCGCCAGCGAAACGCTGGTGATGATTGGTGGGCCTGGGCGAAGACCGCGCGGCAACAACGCGCCGTCTTGTTAACCCTGGCCCATGCAGGGCCCGATCCGTGTTTTGATCGCCAGTTACTGTTGGCGACCTGCATGGACGCCGACACCGCCCTACGGAGCACGGCCGCAGCGATTGTGCAGCAGCATCCGCAGTGGGCGGAAACTTCCGCAGCGGAATTACAAGCCCTGTTCAACAATGTGACTGCAAACGAAGGTGCGGGGCTTGTTTTGCAAGACATCCTTCGCGGTTGGAAACAAACGGCAATCGTGCGCGAGCTAGTTGGTGAATGGTTGGCGGATGCGTCGAGTAAGCCTCTGGTGCAGCAGCAGTTCCTGTCAAGTTGGCTGGTCGAAATGTTGCCCAGCCCGGCACCGTCCGGGAGTGCTGACCGACTCGCAAGCTGGTTGTTGACAGCGCCCGATTCGATTCGGCCAGATCTGGTCTGCTCCATCGGGCAGTTGCGTTTTGAAGGGAAGGATCAGGAAACGATGCGGCAATTATTGCTTGCCGAAGCGGCGGGGCAGTTGCACATGGGCCAACGGGCCGCGATCCTTGCCGCCTTGCCCCATTCCACGCAACTGCCGGATTCGCGGTGGGAGCAGGACTTAGTCACCATGCTGACAGCGGGTTCCGCAGGGGATCGCTCCTCCGCCAGTAAAGCACTTGTCCGGCTAAAATTGTCGGCGACTGCGGCAGCGGCGCTGATGGAGCAGTTGTCGCTTATCGCTCCCGCCCAAATGGCCGTTGCGCTGGAAACAATCGTTGGCACCGGTGACGAGAAGCTGATCCAGCAAATGCTGAACCGTCTGCCGGAAACACGAGCGGCAAAGACGTTGCCCGAAGGCTTGCTGACATCGCTGGTGCGCCGCTTCTCGCCCGCGGTGCAACGTCAAGCGGCGGAGATCGACCAGCAATTGGCGACCGCGCCCCAAGATGTCCGCCAGCACGTCGCGTTGGTGTTGAGCCAGTTGCCTGAAGGCGATCCGGCGGGTGGCCTGCAAGTCTTTCACGGCAGTAAAGCCGCGTGTGGTTCGTGCCATCAATTGGGTTACGTCGGTGGTGACTTAGGGCCGGAGCTGACAAAGATCGGTCGCAGCCGGACCGCCGAGGCGTTGTTGGAATCGATTCTATTTCCCAGCGCCCGGCTGGAACAAAGCTACCAATCAACCCGGATTCTGACGACCGATGGTCAGTTGTTCAACGGGTTTATCCGGCAACAGAACGATCAGATTCTGCGACTGCAGATCGATGCAACACGGACGGTAAGCATCGAGCTGCAGGAGATCGAAGAGATGTCCCCCAGTGATGTTTCACTGATGCCTGGGGGATTGGCCCAGCAATTGACGCGGAAGGAATTAGCGGATCTATTAGCCATGCTCCAGGCAGCAAAGTAAGCGAAGTGCGATTTCGATTCGTGCTCGTTGGTTTTCCTGGAAACAGGTTTTTACCGATATTTGGCTTTAGACAACTGACACGGTTGAGTG